>NZ_JBQFQR010000007.1:0-242010 GCF_056536985.1 Ruegeria sp. CH8
GCAGCTCCATGCAATACCAGGCCGTAGAGAAGAACGATGATGCTCTTCGACTGGCCATGATCCGTCTGGCCAAGAGCTATGGCCGGTATGGCTACCGTAAGGTGGCGCAGCTACTTCGGGTCGAGGGCTGGCGTGTCAATCACAAGAAGATAGAACGGCTGTGGCGGGAGGAAGGTCTGCAACTCCCGCAGCGGCACAAGAAGAAGCGTCGCCTGTACCACAAGGACAGCTCGATCATTCGACTCCGACCGACGCATCCTAACCATGTCTGGAGCGTCGATTTCGTTCACGACAAGCTGAGCAATGGGCGGAGCTACAAGATGCTCACGGTTTTGGATGAATACACCCGCCAGGCGCTCGCAGTGGAAGTTCGGACCCGCATGGGTTCTGAAGATGTGCTGGAGGTTCTCTACGGGCTGTTCCTGCGCCACGGAAAGCCTGATTTCGTTCGAAGCGATAACGGCCCAGAGTTCTCTTCACGGGCAACCCAGAGTTGGCTCGAGAAGGTCGGTGTGAACCCGATCCGGATCTACCCGGGCTCTCCCTGGGAGAACGGATACAACGAGAGGTTCAATGGAACGCTCCGCCGCGAGGTTCTCAATTCCGAATGGTTCACAACGACCAAGCAGGCACAGATCGTGATCAATTGCTGGCTCAGGCAATACAACCACACCCGACCGCATCAGGCCCTCAACATGCGCCCACCAGTCCCCGAAACTCTAGTCCGAGATGGCCCAGAACAAGGGGGCTAGACAGGGTGCCGATCACAAAGCAATCCTTCGCACGGTCTCTGAGGAAAGCGGGTTCTCATACGAGGACCTTCGGACAGCCGTAATCGATGCCTCCACCGTGAGGGCCAACTGATGTCTGTCGACCTGCTCAATAGCCGCCCCTTGCCCACCGAGATCGATGGGCGCTGGTGGATGCCAATGGAATACACCGAGCAGGTCGAGGACGCTCTGCGCGAGGACATGCGCGAGAAAGCCGCCCTGCGCGGCTACATGGCCGAGATCAATAAACTCTGGAAGAACATCCCCGAAAAGTTTGACAGTGCGCCGTGGGCAAAGTCTGCGGACGCCTTCCGCAAATTCGGGCTGATCAAGACCGGATACTGCGACGTCTCGATTGATTGCTACGCAACAACAGAAGACGCAATCAGAGCAGCAGCGCGGATCGGATACATGGCCCGTATGGCGCATGGCTTCGCAATCACCCGCGCCAAGGGTGACACCGTGGAGTGCATCACCCCCCACAGCCAAAGCCTGAAAGACATGGGCAAGGAAGAGTTCAAGGCGTCGAAAAACGCTGTTCTCGACTACTGCCACGGGATCGTCGGGGTGATCGAATGACCGCGCGCCGTATGTCCACCTGCTCACGTCAAGGGGGCATGGCCGATCTTTGACCAATCAATTCACCAGCACGAGGGCACGACAATGAAGAACAAACTCGGAGATCTGAATAACCATCTGTTCGCGCAGCTTGAGAGACTGTCAGAGGAAACCCTGACGGCTGAGCAGATCGAGCAGGAAGTCAAACGTGCCGGCGCAATGGTCGACGTCGCTGACAAGATCACTGGCAACGCCGAATTGCAGCTGAAGGCGGCAAAACTCTACGCAGAGCATGGTGAGAAAATCGTCGGCCACCTGCCCCAAATCGGAAAGAGCGTAGAATGAAGGGGCGGCAAATCCACTATAGCGCCGAGGAACTGGCGTGGATCGAGGCGAACAAAACGAAGGTTCGCTGGAAAGCGCACGCCGAGTTTGTCGGGAAGTTCGGACGCGATGACGTATCGTTGACGAATTACAACGCTCTCTGCAAGCGCAAGGGTTGGATGACAGGAAGGACGGGCCAGTACGAGCCAGGACGCACGCCGGAAAACAAAGGCAAGAAGATGCCCTACAACGCGAACAGCGCTGCCACTCAGTTCAAGAAGGGTCAGGTGCCACCTAACCGGGTTCCGATGTGGACTGAGAGGATAGACAAATACGGGTACATCGAAATGAAAGTACCGTTGGTTAACCCGCACACCGGCCACTCAACCCGGTTCATGCACAAGCATCGCTATCTTTGGGAAAAGGAAAACGGTCCGCTGCCAGAAGGCCGTGCGCTCAAATGCCTGGATGGGGATCGCACCAACACGGATCCGTCGAATTGGGAGGCCGTACCGCGCGCCCTCCTGCCACGTCTGAGTGGCCGTTGGTGCCTCGGCTATGACGATGCTCCTGACGATCTGAAACCAACCCTTATGGCAACGGCGAAGCTCAAGCACGCCATGAACGAAGCGGTGAAAAATGCCCCCCCCGTCCTCGGTGAGGGCGCAAGGCCGCGCACCTAGGACCGACTACAACGAACGACATAAGGAGGCGGAATGAGCTTTCAGTTTCCACCAAGACTTATGCAGGCAAAGGCGGCCGCGTACTATTTGGGGGTGTCGACCTCCAAGTTTTACGGCCTCGATCTGCCGTGCAGAATCGACGGTGGAAACAAGTTCTACGATTTCGCCGACCTTGACGCCTACGCTGACAAACTCCCCTATGAGAAAGAACCAGAGAATCTAAATGAGTGGTGATGTGGTAAAATTGGGGTATGACGGGCTTCTGATCGAGCCCATGAAATCAGGGAACATGCGTTACCGGGTTCGGGTTCGAGGCGACAAGAGGCGCCGCATAACGCTGCCAGTAGGCCCGGAACACCCCGAGTTTCATCAGATCTACCTTGCCGCCCGTGAAGGCGTGAAGATCGCCCCCAGCGAAAGCCACTCAGGCGCGAGCCGTGGCACTTTGGAATGGCTGGTCGATGAATACCTTGCTAACCTGGCGCAACAGGTCGACAAGGGTCAATCCTCCCCCTTGACGCTCAAACAGCGCAGAAGCTATCGCCCCCTTCTGCTGGAACACACAAGTTCAACTGGTAAGAGCGTCGGTCGAAAGTATGCCGGCCTCCCTGCCGAAATGCCCGCGCACGAATTGATCCTTTTCCGTGACACGTTGATGGGCACGCCGGGTAAGGCAAAGAACGTGTTCAAGTTCCTGAAAGCCATGTTCAAATGGGCGGGTGAACGCGGCTACTGCCAGACCAACCCGGCCGCCACCATCAAAGTCGAATACAAGAACCAGGGCGGCGCAATTCCGTGGACGCTGGAAGACCTCAAAAAGTACCGGGAGAAGCACCCGCCGGGAACAATGGCACACCTGACTTTGACTGTGTTCATGTTCACCGCCTGTAGGATCAGTGACGCGGTTTGGCTGGGGCGCAGTCAGGAGAAGACCGTAAACGGTCAGACGTGGCTTGGATGGCAGCCCAGAAAGAAGGGCTCTAAATACGTCGAACTGCCCATGCTCGGGCCGCTGCTGACCGCCACTCGCGCGCAGAAGGTTGTCGGCCCGACCTATATTTTGAATGACCACGGCAAGCCATTCGCCACCCCCGAGGCATTGCGAAACAAGTTCAAGGATTGGTGCGTCGAGGCGGGCCTGCCCGACCGATCAAGCCATGGCATCCGGAAGGCAGCGGGACATCTCCTCGCCCTTCAAGGTGCCACCCAATACGAGATCATGTCCATCCACGGACACGCCCAAGCAAGCACATCCGAGGTCTATACCGAGAGCGTCGAGCGCATAAAACTGGCGGAAATGGGCGCGTCCAAACTGGCCAACATGGACTGGTAGTCACTCAGGAACGACTTCTCAGTGAATTTTCAAACAGAAGAAAACTATTCGGGATTGCTCGCATTTAATGAACGTCAGGCGAACCTGGTCCAACCGACATAGTGTAACCATTAGTGAGGTGATCGCTCAGCATCAGATGGCGCCCCAAGCCGAACTGTCCTTATCAAATGATATTGGCTTCGAGCCGTAGATGCGTCCGACGACGCACTGCAGAAAACGTCTGCAATGAGCCCAAAGCGGCCTATTGTGATCCATCGCGTGCCGGATCGATACGGTGGCAGAGACCATTGTATGACCTCAGCCTTATCCCTTTTTGGAAGGCGGGTTTTCTCCACCTTTCGACGCCCAATTTGGACCAACAATGCTAAGAGCTTTGGGGGGGCGGAAGCTGTGGGACGAGTTGTTCCATTGGTGGCGACATAAGAAACAACAGGTACGCCTTATGAGGTTGCGCTGCGGACGACGCCTATTTTTCAACAATTCCCACAGCGAGACCTTCCGTGAAGCTCAGAGCTACTCTGTCTCCCGGGCTAAGCTGTTCAACAAACTCACGACCAACATCCGTTTCAACCTCGATCATTTGTTCCGTGCCGCTGCTGTCCGTCACAGTGGCGATTGAGCTCGCGGCGTCGAAGGAAACAAAAGTCAGAATTAACGTAACCATCGTTCCGGCAGCCACGCCCGGTGTTGATCCCTCTGCAACCTGGGCTTCCAATTCAACCATACTGTCAACCTCGCCGGGGAACGCCATGCTTGCAGCTACCCCCAGTGTGTAAACCGCTTTGACTGTGTCGCCTTCTTCAATTTGGTCGAAGTTTACGACTTCCGGTCCCGCAACAATGGTCTCTTCTTCGCCCGTCTCTGAGTTTTGCAGCACGATAAGGCGAGTGTCCGGATCGACCGACTTAACTGTCGCATCGGCTTCGATGGTCACGCTGCGCTCAGCTGTTTGAGCGAAACTGAGCGCGGGCAAAATCAAGAAAAATGCGGACGCAAGAAGTTTGATTAGCATGTCTTCTCCTAATGAGATTGATGATGGAAGTCTGCAAAGTAGCACACAGTTTCGCAGGATAGCCAAACGTTGCCACACCGCTTCGCAGTTTCAAAGATGTTTGTCAGTCAGCATCAGCAAGGACCGAAGTTCTCGAGCATCAGATTTCCACCAGAGCGCACACGTAATCTTGAGTGCTTGGGCGGACAACGCTTCAGGTTTCGGTCTCTTGCTTGCCATTCTTGGTCCTCCGTTTCCTAAATATAGCAGTGGACCAATTCAGTTGGGGAAGCTCATACAAGGCTGACCGAACCGAGCCCTTTTCAGACTTTGGGTCAGGCGCAGCATCCGTTTCGAAGGCGGGTATCAGCTATTCGCTTCATCTGAATAAGCAATACTCTTACCGGCTTTCACTTCGCTAAAATAAAGTAATCGGCTTCACTGATGCGACATAATACGCATGCTAAAATCCTACGCAGAGAATGTTGGTTCATGAGAGGTGCGCGGTTTTTTTGCGCACGGTGAAGGATTTGAAACATGGAGCTTCTGGCGTTGAAACCACTGGCCTTGGCCGTCTTGGCGGCAGTGGGGTATGGCGTTGCAACCATCGGAATGAAACTGGCCTCAGCCGAATGGACGGCGGTGGCGCTCGCTCTGATCATTCTGGGTTTTCTTGCCGCCACCCAGTCCGAGGTGGTGCTGATGCGCACAGTTCCACTTTCCGAGCTGTATCTAATAATAATTGCGCTCGAGACGCTGATCGTACTGACCTACGCCTACAGTATCGGCGAAGGGCTAGAGCCGCGCGATTGGACAGGCGGCGCGCTCATATTTGCGGGGCTCGCGATCGTCTCGCACTGACCGGACATGGGGTGGCCGGCGCGATACGCTACGCTCGGGCCAACGATGACTTGTTTGCCCAATGGGGCCGGGAGCAATTTCTAAGTGTTCTGACGGCAACGGCGGGTATGTCCGCGTTGCGGTCATTCCCTAAGTCCGTCTCGAACGGCTGCTTCGAGTTCAGAGTGGTCAAAATTTTCTGCTATGGTGTGCCCGACGTCTGAAACTTTAGGTATCGGGACAATTGTATGATTTAGTCCCGACAACAAATTACCAATGAAGGTTTTCGATGGCACGCAGGCTTGCAGCAATTCTCGCCGCTGATATGGTCGGATACTCGCGGTTAATGGCAGCCGACGAACCGGGGACAGTCGAACAACTGAGAATCCGCCGTCGGCTGTATTTCGAACCCGAAATAAGTCGCTTTAGTGGTGAAATTGTCAAACTTACAGGTGATGGTCTACTTGTGATTTTCGACAGTGTCGTGAACGCGGTAGAAGCCGCAGTGGCCATACAAAATTCCCTGACTACAGCGAACGCGGACGTGCCTAGTAAAAGTAGAATTGACTTTCGCATTGGTCTTCACGTCGGCGACGTGATCCTTGGCGAGGATGATATCTATGGCGACGGTATAAATGTCGCCTCTCGACTGGAAGCTCTCGCAGAACCAGGTGGCGTAATAGTGTCCGACGACGTATATCGCCACGCGCGGGGAAAGACTGATCTTTCATTTGTTGACTTAGGCGAACTGGAATTGAAGAACATTCCCGAAGCTTTGCGCTGTTACAAGATCAGTCCGTTTGACAAAGCTGAATCCACTCTGTCGCTAACGGGGAAGTTTTCTTCCGACAAACCTTCGATCGCAGTGCTGCCATTTCAGAATATGTCAGCAGACCCGGAGCAGGAGTATTTTTGCGATGGTGTCGGCGAGGACGTAATTACCGAGCTTTCCAGGTTTCCCGAACTATTCGTGATCGCGCGAAACTCATCTTTTTCGTTTAAGAATAAAACGATAACTCATAACGATATCGCGCGCGAACTTTCGGTCCGCTACATGTTGGAGGGAAGCCTCCGACGTGCTGCGAACCGTGTGCGCATCACAGCTCAGTTAATCGAGTGCGAGACAGGCACACACATTTGGGCAGAACGCTACGACCGTAGCGTTGAAGATATATTTGAATTGCAGGATGAGATCACCAGCAGCGTGGTTGGCGCTATTGCACCGCAAATAACTCAGGCCGAGCTCGAACGGGCCAGTAGAGAGCGAAACATTCAGTTCAGTTCCTACGATCTTGCGCTTAGAGCAATGGCGCTTTTCCATGAAGGCGGTTTTTCGAGTAACGAGGGATACGAAGCTGTTGTGACCACGGCACAGCGAGCCCTGGATATTGACCCTCGCAATGCGCTGGCGCATTGGATTCAGGCTTACGCACACACGATGCGCTATCTCTTTCAGGTCGATGAGAAACCTGAAGACATGCTGAAACTGGCTCAAAAAGCTGCCGATGCTTTGTTCCAGCGCGATCGATTGGATCCTCGCGCCCTTACAATTCGGGGCATGATCAGGCATTTCCAGCAGGCCTATGATGAGGCGACCGCGGATTTTCAACGTGCGTTCGAACTCAATCCGAATTTCGCGCTGAACATTTTTTTTATGGCCTGGCACGAGTCTCTTGTTGGGCGTACCGATGAAGCAAAAATGCATGCAAAGCTAGCGCTGCGCCTGTCCCCGAGAGACGCAGATGTCTGGGTCGGCGATGCATATCTTGCTTTGGCTCAATCTCATTTCGCAGAAGGAGATTTCGAAAAGGTTCAGGAGTGGGGCAAACTTGCTGTACAATTCACCCCGCGAGCTCCAATTCGGCGGGCTTTGCTAATTGCCAGTGCGGCCCATCTTGGTCGGCCAGATGATGGAATTGTCCATGCCGAGGCATTGGCCAGTTTCGCACCAACTTTTTTGGACAGTATCGTTTCTGGGCGCCTCTCTCTTTACCGCCAACCCAAGCACAATGCCCTTCTGATTGATGGGATTGTGAAGTCGGGTTGCAACCTTACTTAGATTCCGCGTTGGTCGGCGGATAATTCTTGAGTGACCGCTTCTTGTTTCTTTACAGAACCAGAGGTTACCCCGCGCAGCCAATGGCTGCTCTGTCCGCACAGCCGCTGTTGATTACGTCACGGCAGGCCGAATGCCCCTCAGAATTCGACGGATGACCGCTTCGAGCCCAATGTGTCGAATGCTGTGCTTTGCTCGAATGTCCGAAAAGTGGAACAGTCCAGACAGTGAACAGACGTCGCCATGAAGTAATGCGGTCCAGAACAGCAACTTCTGCAATCTTTTCAGGACCTGCAAGCCTCAATCAGGGCATTGGAAGCTTCACGGGAGTAGACCATCCGTCTTTGACACGGACTAGAATAGATGATCTCTAAAACTTTAGATAATAAAGTCGTGGGGAATTCGCCGTGTTCTACGTCCCGGAAACAGCCCAACCCGGCTTGAGCCGAACGGCTCTTGGCGTCTGTGCCTTTTGCGCGATGGTGAATAGAAATCCGGCCTATCGCGATGTCTTTTACGATCCTTTTGCAGAGCGGCTGTTTGCTGAGGGGGCGGTCGATGGTCAGCGCATTCTACACGGATTGACCGACTGGCCATCCGTGCTCACTTTCGCAGACGAAAATGGTATAGCTCGGCGACTTGTCGCCCACGTTTTGTGGCGCAAGACTTTCATGCAGAGCCGGGCTGAACAAGCTGTGGCCAACGGCGCTCAACAAATCGTAGTCCTTGGTTCCGGACTTGACACAATTGGGCTGCGCTTGTCCGGCAGCTATAGCCAAGTCCCTGTTTTTGAAGTTGATCGGCCTGAAACGATAGCCGCCAAACGCGTGCTGATTTCCCGCAATTTCGGTGTTCCGCCGAATATCCGCTATACCGCAGTGGATTTTGCACGTGAGACGACACTGAATAAACTTTTGGAACTCGGCTATGACCACAACGCCGGTACCGTATTCATCGCCGAAGTCTCGCTGGAATATGTTCCGCCAGCTGAGGTCGCAAAGGTCTATCAGATGGTTAGGTCCAACCGGTCGCCTGCGACCCGTTTCCTGACAAGTTATGCGTCCACCGCCAGTGCCTCTCAATCGATGGGCGAAACAGACGGCATCGGAAATGCCGTCGCGGGGGCGGGAGAACCGTTCCTGTTCAATGTGGCTCCCGACGAGGTATCCAGCTTTGCTTCTGAGCAGGGCTTTTCCGTACTCGATCACCTTTATGGCAGCGCGCGCATCGGCGACTACATCGCGGCGCTCGGCCTAAGTGCCGAGATGATGGACTTTCCCATGAAACAACTTGACGCCTCTTCGTTTTCTCTTTGTCAGTTGAAGCCTGATTGAGTTCTGCGAAACAGCGAATTGTGAAGGTGTGTTTCATCAAGTTTTAGATAGCTGTTTCATTCTGTTGGTACCGCGAAAATAGGCGCAGCGGACATTCAAAGCGGCGCGAAGAACGGCAGCAATGTCCGCAGACCGGACGTCGAAGCCTTATTTCGCGCTGCTGCGTCGCCGCAAGTCCGATTTGACCCGTTGCTGCCTATTCGCTGGGGCGCTGCTAATGTCAGGTGCGCAAAACAACTCGAAGGAACAGGGGAAGACCAAATATCATCACGGCTCATTCCACTATTGCATCGAAACCGCGTCTGAGGCGTGCAAAGAAATCCTCATGAAAAGTCGAAATCGGATAAACCGTATCTGGCTCTTCAAGAAAAAAAAGACCGCACTGAAATTGCGAAGACACCAGCTGAGGATCTCAGTAGTGTTTCACCAAAATTGCATGCTGCGCCGCTGCCGAAACTCCGGCAACCGACGATGCAACGAGCAATTCCGACGGTTCAAACAACAAAAAAAATCAGGCAACCAGAAACCAAAAGCTAGCTAACAAAGTGATCGAGGTGTCCCACGGGGTGTTCCGCCGTGGGACACCAGCGTTGATAATAAACAATAAAATCTGGAAATCCGCAGTCCTGCCGGGCCTACCAAATCCTCGCCTTTTGTGATGGTCTTACCGATCCGCGAAATCGCTTCGGTGCTTGCGTCATCTCCCCAAATCGCTTTCCTTTTGATCTGAAGGAAATGCAAACAAGGGCAACAGGACATGGTTGAGACGATCCGGCGCACAACCCGCATAGCCGTGATCGTTGCGCCCAGCTTCAACATGTCGGCTACTATGGGCTTTATCGATCCATTCCGGGCGGCCAATTACTTAGATGGCCGCCCCTATTTCAAATGGGAGTTCGTATCTGAATCTGGTGGTCTCTGCGTATCCAGCAACGGTGCAGGAATTGAGACCAAGGCGCTGACTGACCTCAGCCCCGAGCGACCCGAGATCGCAATCGTCTCGACCAGTTGGAATCCCGAAAAACACCTGACCGACAGGCTGGGCGGTACGTTGCGTCAATGGGCTCGATCCGGCGCGACACTAGGTGCATTGGACACAGGCGCGTTTGTACTGGCACAGGCTGGGTTGCTGAAAGGTCGGCGCGCGACTGTTCATTATGAACATATCGACGCCTTCCAGGAGCTTTACCCGGATATCGAAGTCGTCGAGAATCTCTATGCGCTGGATGGCAACCGAATCACCTGTTGCGGCGGCGAGGCCTCGGTAGATTTCGCGCTGCAGATATTGCAGGGAATACATGGCAGCGCGCTGGCCAATGCGGCAGCGCGGTATATCTTCCATGACCGCCTCCGGGGGCCCGTCTCGATGCAGCAACCTGAAGGCAGTGAACCGCTGGGAACTTTGGTACCGGCCACTTTGAAAACGGCCATTCAGGTAATGGAAGCGCATCTGGAAGATCCCCTGCCCATCCCTGAAATCTGCCAACACGTCGGGATCTCACATCGCCAACTCGACCGGCTGTTCGCAATTTACATCAAGAAAACCCCTGCTCTCTATTATCGCGACATCCGGCTAGATCGCGCCCGCGGTTTAGTCACACAGACCGATCTACCAATTGCTGAGGTCGCTATCGCGTCGGGGTTTGCCAGTCAGGTTCATTTCAGCCGGTCCTACAAGGACCGCTTTGGGCTGCCACCCAGTCAGGACCGGACCGAGGGCCGCGTACCGTTCGAATACCGCGCCTGGCCAATGCATCGGAAACCAAAAACGTGAGCCTACTGTATGGCGCAAATAGTTAAACTGCTGGCGTAAAAAGTTTAGCGTCTCAGCACGTTTCCAGGGATCATACCTCCAGCAAGCCAACACTCCGGGCCAAACCCGGACGCGTCATGTGGAGCCCCGAAATGAGCGCGCTACCCTCCAAAGAGCAATTCGACCGGATTTCCGACGGGTTCAGCCCTGACCCGTTCAACACCCAATCCTTGAAGGCCGAGGCCTATGTAGATCCGGCGTGGCATCAGGTGGATCTGAACGATATACTCGCCAAAACGTGGCAATGGGTGTGCCATGTCGAAAAGCTCCGCGCGCCGGGGTCCTATGTGACGGTAGAGATTGCCAACCGTCCCATTGCCGTGGTGCGCGACCGCGAAGGCACGCTGCGCGCCTTCTACAACGTCTGCAAACACCGCGCCCATCACCTATTGTCTGGCGAGGGCGAAACGACCCGCATCATGTGCCCCTACCACGCCTGGGTCTACAAGCTGGACGGCCAACTGGTGCGCGCGCCGGAGACTGAAAGCCTAACCAACTTCAGCACCAAGGACATCTGCCTGGATCAGGTGCAGGTCGAGGAGTTCGCGGGCTTCATTTATGTCAATCTCGATCCGGACGCGCGGCCTCTGCGCGAAGTTTCCGGCAATCTGGAGACCGAGATCCGCCACTGGGCACCGGATATCGAAAACCTGACCTTTGGTCACCGCCTGACCTATGACATCAAGTCGAACTGGAAGAACGTCGTCGACAATTTCCTCGAATGCTACCACTGCCCGACCGCGCATAAGGACTTCTGCGATCTGGTGGACATGGATACCTACAAAGTGACGACCTACGGCATCTATTCCAGCCATATGGCTGAGGCGGGCAAAGGCGCGAACACCGCCTATGACGTGTCGAATGCGACAGTGCGAACCCATGCAGTTTGGTGGCTGTGGCCTACGACCTGTCTAATGCGTTATCCGGGGCGGTCGTCGATGATCGTACTGAACATCATTCCGGTCGGACCAGACCGGACTCTGGAAACCTATGATTTCTTCCTAGAAACCCCTGAACCGGACGAGGCAGAACTGGAGGCGATCCGCTATCTCGACGAGGTGCTGCAGCGCGAGGATATCGATATCGTCGAAAGCGTGCAGCGTGGCATGAGCACACCAGCCTTCACCCAAGGCCGCATCGTGCATGACCCGAACGGCTCGGGCAAATCCGAACACGCGGTGCATCACTTCCACGGGCTGGTGCTGGACGCCTACGCGCAGGCAGCGCCGTGAGGCGGCCGAATATCGTTGTGGTCATGGCTGACCAACTGGCGCCGCATTTCTGCGGTGCTTACGGCCATCCAACGGTGAAAACGCCCCACATGTACGCACTGGCCGCGCGCGGGATGCGGTTCGACGCAGCCTATTGCAACTCGCCGCTCTGCGCACCGTCGCGCTTTGCCTTCATGTCCGGGCAATTGATCAGTCGGATCGCAGCCTATGACAATGCCAGCGAATTCCGCGCCTCGGTCCCGACCTTTGCGCATTACCTGCAGGTCTTGGGCTATCGCACCTGCCTGTCCGGCAAGATGCATTTCATCGGCCCCGACCAAAAACACGGATTTCAGGACCGCGTGACTACTGACATCTATCCTTCGGACTTCGCCTGGACCCCGGATTGGGAGGCTCCGGACGAACGCATCGACAAGTGGTATCACAACATGCAGACGATCAAGGAAAGCGGTGAGGCCATCGCCACCTTCCAGACCGACTACGATGATGAGGTCGAATTTGCCGCCCGCCGCTGGTTGATCGACCGTGGGCGCGACCGGGCTGCGGGCGATGAGGCTCCGTTCTGTCTGGTCGCCAGTTTCATTCACCCGCATGATCCGTATGTCGCCAAACCGGAATGGTGGAACCTTTATTCGGACGACGACGTTCCGATGCCAGAATTCACCCTGACGCCCGAGGAACAGGACCCGTTCTCGCGCCGCGTGATGGACGGGATCGAGGCGAGCTATGTCCCTTTGACCAAAGAAGAGGTCCATCGCGCCCGCCGTGCCTATCTCGCCAATGTCAGCTATTTCGACAGCAAGCTGGGCGCGATGGTCAAAACGCTTGATGAGATTGGAGAGCTGGACAACACCATCATCATCGTCACCGCCGATCATGGCGACATGCTGGGTGAGCGTGGGCTGTGGTACAAGATGAACTTCTTTGAACACTCTGCTCGTGTGCCGCTGATCATGGCCGGACCGGGCGTCGCACACGGCACCGCTTCAAACGCCTGCTCACTGCTCGATCTGTTGCCGACATTCGTGGAAATCGCTGGGGGCAGCAAGGCGATGTTCGGAGAACCCGTGGACGGCCGCTCTCTGATGCCGCTGGCGAGCGGAGAGGTTGATCCTGTGGACGAAGCCATTGGCGAGTATTGCGCTGAGATGACACCCTACCCTGTCTTCATGATCCGGCGTGGGCCGTTGAAATACATCCACTGCGACCCGGACCCACCGCAGCTTTATGATCTGTCCATTGATCCACTGGAAAAAAGGAACCGCGCGACGGACCCAGACTACGCGGATCATGCCTCACACTTCGCTACTCGCGTTTCACAGCGCTGGGACAGTGAGAAACTACGCTCGGACATCATCGCGACGCAAAAATCCCGCCGCGCCCTGCACGCCGCGATGGAGGCCAATCCGGGGGAAAGCTGGGACTACAACCCGCCACGTGATGCCTCTCAGGACTATGTGCGCAATCACGTGGACTGGACTGTTGCGGCCAAACGCTATCGCTATCCACCATTGAAGGAAGCCAACGAATGATGCTGAAAGGCAAAACTGCCCTAGTCACCGGCGGTCGCGGCGGCATTGGGCGCGCTATCGTGGCCCGGTTTCTGCGTGAAGGCGCGCGGGTCTACGCCGCTGACTTGACCCCCGAAGGATCTCTGGCCGCGCATGACGACGACGGCAGCATCTTTGTCAAACTGGACGTGACACAGGAAGCGGACGCCATTGCGGCTGTGGAACAAGTCGCACAGGACACGAGCCAGTTGGATATTCTGGTCAACGCCGCAGGGATCGAGATCGAAAAGACCATCGAGGAAACAACATTAGAGGAATGGAACCTTTCTTTCGCGGTCAACGTCACCGGCACATTCCTGACCTCGAAACACGCGCTGCCGCTGATGCGGAAGGCAGCGAGCAACAGCACGGCGTCGATCATCAATTTCGGCAGCTATGACGGGTTTATCGCAGATCCCGGTCTCGCCGCTTATTGCGCCACAAAAGGCGCGGTTCATGCGCTGACCAAAGCGATGGCCTGCGATCATGGTCCCGAAGGTATCCGCGTGAACGCGATCTGCCCCGGCTATGTCGACACCCCTATGTTGCAGAGCTTTTTCACCGGTGATGGCTCAGGCGGTGGCGGTAAAACTATCGATCAGTTGCAGCAGGCCGTGCGCGATGTGCACCCGATGCGCACCTATGGGACGCCGGACGACATAGCCAATCTGGTCAACTGGCTGGCCTCAGACGAGGCGCGTTATGCCAGCGGTCAGCTATGGGTACTGGACGGCGGACTGAGCGCGCAGGTTCAGCAGATGAAGCTATGAGAATTCCGGGCCGACGGGGGAAGACATGCAGACAAAGATGCTGATCAACGGAGAGATGGTCGCCGGCAATGGCGAGGCACTGCCGGTTTTGGACCCGGCCACGGGTGAAACCGTCGCGCAGGTGCCCGAGGCCACGCCTGAACAGGTCGAGGCTGCGACACGCGCGGCGCATCAGGCGTTTGAAACCTATCGCCTGAGCACGCCCTCTGAACGGGCCGTGTATCTCAACGCAATTGCCGAAGTGATCGAAGAAAACATTGAGGAACTGGCCGAACTGGAAACGCTGGACGTCGGCAAACCCTGGCCCATGGCCCGGGATGAGGAAATGCCGCTGACAATCGACACGTTCCGCTTCATGGCTGGTGCTGCGCGTACCATGACCGGATCGGTCGCCGGGGAATACGCGGCGGGCCATACCTCGATGATCCGCAAGGACCCGATTGGCCCAGTTGCCTCAATTGCACCGTGGAACTATCCCCTGATGATGGCGGCATGGAAGATCGCAGCCCCGTTGGCGGCGGGGTGTAGCATCGTAATGAAACCTTCCGAGATCACACCTCTGGCCACATTGCGGTTGGCGGAACTGTTGGCCGATGTTCTGCCCAAAGGCGTACTGAATGTGCTGCATGGCCGTGGGGCGTCTGTCGGGGACCAGCTGATCAACGACCCGCAGATCGAAGGCATTTCTGTCACCGGCTCGCCCGCCACCGGGATGGCAGCGATGCGGGCGGCCTCGAACCAGATCCGCCACGTGCATCTGGAGCTTGGAGGCAAGGCTCCGATCATCGTGTTTGATGACGCTGATATCGACGCGGTGGCGGAAACGATCCGCTATGGCTCATTCTTCAATGCGGGTCAGGACTGTGCCCAACCTTGCCGGGTGATGGTACAGGACGGGGTGTACGAAAAGCTTGTTACCGCCGTCTCGGATCAGGTCAGCCAGATCAGGATCGGCGCGCCCAAGGCCGAGGGCACCGAAATGGGTCCCATCGTATCGGCCAACCAAAGGGATCGCGTCGCAGGCTTCGTCGACCGCGCACGTAGCAGTTGTGAGATCGCGGTAGGCGGACAGGTTGCAGATGGTCCCGGATTTTTCTACCAGCCGACCGTTGTGGCCAATGTCGACAACGATGCCGAGATCGCGTGCAGTGAAATCTTTGGCCCGGTCGTCACCTTGTCGCGTTTCTCCGAAGCCGAAGACGCCCTGAGGATCGCCAATGCCGGACGCTATGGTCTGGCCTCGTCGGTCTGGACAAAAGACGTCTCGACCGCGATGAAAATGACCGCTCAGCTACGGTATGGGATGACCTGGGTGAACACGCATGGGATGCCTACAGCGGAAATGCCTTGGGCCGCAATGAAGGGTTCCGGCACCGGCTGTGACATGTCGGTCTATGCGCTGGATGCCTATACCTCAGTGCGGCATGTGATGGTGGCACACTGATGCGATTGGCTGGGAAACGAGCACTGGTGACCGGTGGCCGCCAAGGTATAGGGCGCGGTATTGTCGAGGCCTTCCTGCGCGAAGGTGCAACCGTCACGACCTGCGGGCGGGGCCCACGCCCGGATGGGCTGACGGACAGCGTGATTTGGTTTCCGCTGGATGTCACCAACGCCGACTCTGTCGAGGAACTGGCGATTGCAACAGACGGGACAGACATTCTGGTTAACAACGCAGGCGTTCAGGTTGAAAAGACGGTGGCCGACAGCACCGACGCCGATTGGGACGCGGTGATCGGCACCAATTGCCGGGGCGTTTTCAACATGTGCCGCGCCTACATCCCAAGGATGCCCAAAGGCGGATCAATCATCAATATCGGCTCAATCTCGGGTCAGGTCGCCGACCCTTCGATGGCGTTGTACAACGCGTCAAAGGCGTTTGTACATGGGTTGACCCGGTCAATTGCGGTGGATCATGGCCCACAAATTCGCTGCAACGCGATCTGCCCCGGCTGGATCGAAACGGGAATGCTGGACGCCGGTTTCGATCTGGCAACCGACCCCAAGGCCGCGCGGCAGGACGCTCTGGCCCGCCACGCCACGCACCGCTTTGGCAGGCCCGAGGATATCGCCAGCATGGCGGTCTGGCTGGCCTCGGACGAGGCTGGATTTGCCACTGGGCAATTGTTCACCGTGGATGGCGGCCTAACGGCAGCTTCTCCTCTAAATCCGGGGATTTTCTGATGGAGTTCTCACACACGGCCTGTTTAGGCGGCGGCACCATCGGCGCCAGTTGGGCAGCACTGTTTCTCGCCTCGGGGCGTTCGGTGGCAATGTTCGACCCAGGTCCAGACGTTGAACGCAATGTACGGACCTACATCGAATCCGCTTGGCCCACGATGACCGAGCTTGGGCTGACCGCCCAGGGCGCCCCCGACGCCATCACGTTTCACAGCAGCGCAGCTCAAGCGGTCGAAGGGGCGGCGTTCGTGCAGGAAAACGTCCCCGAACGCCTGCCGATCAAACACGCCACTTTTGCCGAGATTGAGCCCGCTTTAGCCCCCGATTCCATTGTTGCCAGCTCTGCCTCGGGGCTGACACTCAGCCAGATGCAGCCGGGGTGGAACGACCCTGCGCGGTTCGTTCTGGGCCACCCGTTCAACCCTCCGCACCTGATCCCTCTGGTCGAGGTGCTGGGCAACGCGCGCACCGCCGATGGCGTAGTTGACGCGGCTGAACGTTTCTATCAGGCGGTTGGCAAAACAACGATCCGCCTGCACAAAGAGGTCCCCGGCCATGTCGCCAACCGCCTTCAGGCCGCAATCTGGCGCGAGGCGATCAGCCTCGTTGTTTCGGGCGTCGCCTCAGTCGAGGATGTGGACAAGGCCGTCTGGGCCGGACCCGGACTGCGCTGGGCGGCCATGGGACCGACCATGCTGTTCAACCTTGGCGCAGGCGAAGGCGGGTTGCAGGCATTTTGCGACCACTTCAGGGACACGTTCAACGGTTGGTGGGACGATCTGGGCCAAATCCATCTGACTGATGAGGTCACCCGCGTTCTGACGCAAGGGGTCGAGGCCGAAGCCGCGGGAAAATCGCCGACCGAACTGGCCCGGTCGCGGGACGCCCTGATTGTCGCCATGCAAAAGTCGGTTGCCGGATTGCGGTAATCGCCGCAGCATCAGCGCCCGATGATGATATCCGCGCAGAGCCCACCCAGACGCTCGCTCTTGCTCAGTCGCAGCACACCGCCGTGCGCGCGCGCGATATCCGAAACGATGGCAAGGCCCAGCCCGACACCGGTGCCCTGATTCTGATTGCGCGCTGGATCAAGGCGCGAAAAGGGTTTCACCGCCTCGGATCGTTGTTCCGGTGGAATGCCCGGCCCGTCATCCTCGACCCGAAAACGAACGGATTTGGGCGTGATCGACAGGCTGACGTCAGCACGCTTGCCGTATCGCACCGCGTTTCCGATCAGATTCTCCACCGCGCGCCGAATGGCGGTGGGCCGCAGCATGGCCGTCCCCTCGCCTTCAACTGAGATCAAATCGGCCTCATACCCGGCTCGACGCGCATCCTTGACTATCTGTTGCAGCAAAGCCTTAGGCTCAACGGTTTCCGGGGCTCCTTCGGCCGCACCTCGCGAGAATTCAAGGAAAGCGTCCAGCAGCAACTGCATCTCGTCAACGTCTTGCTGCAGGGGCGCGGCCTCATCCTCGGGCAACATCGACAAACCCAACTTCAGGCGCGTCAATGGGGTTCTGAGATCGTGGCTCACCCCCGACAACATCATTGTGCGCTGCTCCATCTGGCGTTCAATCCGGGCGCGCATGTCCAGAAAGGCGCTGCCCGCCGCGCGCACCTCAATGGCCCCGCCCGGCGAATACGGCACTACCCGGCCACGCCCAAAGGCCTGCGCCGCCTCGGCCAAACGGGTGATCGGACGCAATTGATTGCGCATGTAGAGAAACGAAATTGTGGTCA
Organism: Ruegeria sp. CH8; assembly: GCF_056536985.1. NCBI lineage: Bacteria > Pseudomonadati > Pseudomonadota > Alphaproteobacteria > Rhodobacterales > Roseobacteraceae > Ruegeria > Ruegeria sp. CH8. Next base: position 18,179 of record NZ_JBQFQR010000007.1, read on the forward strand.
TTATGACTGCGAAAAAGAGCATCGTCACGATCAACTGATGCGGAGCTACCGGCGACAGGCGGCGGCGATCAAATGTCAACTGAAGCAGGCCCAGGTCAGTCCGCATGTAAACACGGGCCTCTTGTCCGCTGGGTAATGCCACTGTTTCCAGGTCCGGTAGTTGAGCCTGCAGATCGTTTTCGACCTGCGGCGCGATGAAATCGTACCAGCGACGGTGCCCGATCACTGGCTCCTCGTTCACACCCAGAAACCGCGCCGTCATTTCCAGTGCCTGCAAATCAGGCTGAACCGTCTCCAGCGCCTGCTGTTGCGTTTCAGTTGCGTTCACCGCCTTAACCACAAGCATTACTTCGCGAGAGGCAGCCCGCGTCATTTGCGCGGTAACGTCCTCCAAATGTTTCTGCAGGAACGCGATACCAACCACCAACAACAGGACGACGACTGGTAGAACCAGTATCAGCGCAGCACGGGCATAAAGGCTGCGCGGCATATAGGGTTTAAGCCATTGCGTCGACATGCGCTAAACCTAACGGGCTGTTACGACAAGAGAAAGAGCACAGAATGCAAGCTCCTGACGATTTCAACCCGCCCGCCGGTCCCGCCATTGAGCTACAACCCGGTCTGCGTCGTATTCTGGCACCGAATCCTTCGCCCATGACATATCGCGGCACAAATACTTACCTGTTGGGAACCGATGGTCTGGCTGTCATTGATCCCGGGCCGCTTAATGACGTGCATCTGGAGGCGATTCTGGACGCAGTCCAACCAAACCAGCACATCAGTCATATCATCGTCACGCACAGCCATCTGGACCATTCTCCTTTAGCGCGCCCTCTAGCCGAGTGTACAGGGGCACCTGTCTTGGCTTTTGGTGGCCCCGAAGCGGGGCGCAGCGCGGTGATGACCGAACTGGCGCAAGGCGGATTGGTGGGTGGTGGCGAAGGCATCGACACCGCATTTCGTCCGGATGTCGAACTACCCGACGGTTCGCTAATTTCCGGCGACAGCTGGCAGCTTGAGGTAATTCACACCCCCGGACATCTTGGCAATCACATTGCTTTGGGCTGGGGGGAGGTTTGTTTCACCGGCGATCACGTCATGGGATGGGCAAGTTCGCTTGTTTCGCCTCCGGACGGAGACCTGACGGACTTCATGGCCGCCTGCCATCGCCTGGCCGCGCGCGACTGGGCAGTTTTTCACTCAGGACACGGTGCGCCGATTCCCAACCCCGCCGAACGATTGAGTTGGCTGATCAAACACCGCCTGACGCGTGAAGCGCAGATTCTGGCAGCGCTGGAGGACCAACCCGGCACAGCCAGAGATCTGGCTGAACGAATTTATGTAGATACCCCAACTGCGCTTCTACCCGCTGCAGAAAGAAACGTTTTCGCGCATCTGATTGATCTGGTTGGTAAATCCTTAGTGGCAACCGATGAGATTTTATCCTCCTCGACCCACTTTTATAGGCAGAACTGAGTCCGTCGAACTTTTTTATGAAAACGTCACATTCTTCTCTGGACGGCGAAAATTGGGATTGTTATACGCCCCTCAGTTCCGGCGTAGCTCAGCGGTAGAGCAGTTGACTGTTAATCAATTGGTCGTAGGTTCGATCCCTACCGCCGGAGCCAAATTTCACAGACTAAATCAAATATTTAGTTGAAAACCTCACATTCAAATGAAGGAATGTAGGTCCGTGCTGCCAGTTTGTTGCCACGAATAAGGTGGCAATGAAGTGATAACAGCTCTTAGAAAAGCAACCACCCAGCCAACAATTATCTGTTATCGATTGACTTCAAGGCAGACCAAAACGGTAGATCTATTGAACATAGACTGCCTCTAAGCTTATTTTACAGCACTTTTCGCGAACGTCCGAAATCGAGAAAAGTGGTCGTTTACTGCCGCCCGACCGAGGGGCTGCTATGCGGGACAAAGCCGGAATTGCTCGAATGTCCGCTCGAGAGCTTGATGATGGGCCGATTGGACGGCGGCTTCAACCTAGCCGCCATCCATCTGCTTCAAAGTCGATTAGATGGAGAGCTGGTAGTAGGCTGATAGCAACACCGCGATAATCACAAGTTCAACGACCAACGGGGGCAGAACAGCCTTGTCAAATCCGTCCGCCAGAATTCCGACAATACGCCCGACAGCAACAACCGCCATCAGAATCGCGACAGCCAGATAGCCCAGTGTCTGCCCGGTGGTCAGACCGATCACCAGCAATGCCACTGAGGCCAGAAACAACCCGCCAATCACCGAACGGATCGTGCTGAGCCCGGCGGTTCCCACCGGCTCGATAGCAAAGTTGGCGACCATGCGCCGGGGTGCAAACATCGACATGATACCGAGACCAGCTAGCATGAGGGTTGCGAGGATGACCAAGATGTTCAGTGTGGTTTCCATTTTGTTTCTCCTTTGAATCAGGCGAACTGGCGTAGTGCCTGGTTCGCGTTGTCCTGAGTGGTGATGTCTGACAGAGCCCCATCCATGCTGGCTTGATCCACGACTGGCCCGGTGGGATAGCCCGTTTGACTGGCATAGAAGTGGCCGGTCTTGAATTCCGGATTCAGCAACCCGTCCAGATACCGTTTTGCCCCGGCCTCAACGCTGTGCATCATGCCAAACAATGGCATCAGCACACCGCCCACATGTTTGAAGACAATGCGTTTCATAAGTGGCAGGTCGTCAAAGCCCGCAGTTCCGGCTGTGCCTCCGGGGCTCATGGTGACAAAGCGAATATGGGGATGCTGGCGCGCCATCGCCCCCATCCACAGGGTCGCTGTGAGCTTGGCATAGCCGTAGGTCTGCATCGGATCGCCCTCTGGGCCGAATTTGCTGCCGTCAGCGATTGACTTGAACTCGTCCACTGTTCCATCGGACAGCTCGGGGCGGTGCATACCCATTTTGGGAATGCCACGAGCAGCCTCAGACCCAGCGTAAAGGATAGTGGAAGTCACCAACTGGCGTTCCAGCAACGCGTTTACCAGCACGACATGGCCCAGTACATTTGTTGCGAAGATGTGGGTTACGCCATCGCTGGTGAGGCTATTTGGGTTCTGCCCGCCCGTTCCACCCGCATTCAGGATTATAGCGTCAATCGGGGTGGAAAGTTCGGCCACAGCGGCGCGAACCGAAGCCGGATCAATAACGTCCATCAAGACAACTTCAAAAATCTTGCGTCCGGTTTCATGTTCCAGCGATGATTTCGCAGCCTTGGCTTTGGTTGGGTTGCGGCAGGCCAGATAGACCTTGGATATGCCTTTCTGAAACGCAAGTTGCCGGGCCGCTTCTCGGCCCAGTCCGGCATTTGCGCCGGTTATCAATACAGATTGTATCTGGTTCATCGGGTAGGGTCCTTGGGTTTAAGTTCGACAGGCCCAAGGTAGGCTGGTCAGTAAATGAACTGTAGATGGGTAATTGTGGACAGCATGCTTCAATTATGAAACACAGGTTTCATGTCGATCAAGGAAAGCCACTCTCTCAACTGGGATGATTTGAAGTACTTTCTTGCTGTTGCACGAACTGGAACATTGCGGGGCGGTGCTGATAGCATTCAGGTCAACCACACGACATTGACCCGGAGACTTTCAGTTTTGGAGGAACGTGTTGGAAGTCGCCTCTTTGATCGCTCCAAGCAAGGATTGGTTCTGACACAGCTTGGCGAAGACCTGATGCCATATGCAGAGCGTGTTGAGGCTGAAATGACCGCTGCGTCTCGGGTGATTGTTGGCCGGGACGCGCAGCCAACGGGCACGGTATACGTTACGCTGCCCCATGGTCTGGCGATGACATCGCTTATGGATGATTTCGCCGCCTTCGCTGACCTCTACCCAGACATTACCCTCAACATGAACTTCACCAACGACATCCGCGATCTGACACGGCGCGAAGCAGATGTCTCGCTGCGCATTGCCAATGACGTGACTGATGACGTGGTAGGCAGAAAGCTGGTTCAAATGTCTCAAGCCGCCTATTGCACCAGAGAGTACGCCGAGAAAATCAGCGACAACGGCGGAGAAGGGCTGCATTTTATCGGTTGGCATGAGCCGGAAGAGGCAATTACGGCAAATTGGATCAAAGACAGCTACTACCCTAAAGCTCAGCTCAGGCACCGTGTTTCAGAACTTGTGCCCCTGATCACATTGGCTGCCTCCGGTCTCGGCATGGCCTATCTTGCGTGCAATCTTGGCGACCGCCATCCTGATCTGATCCGCGCGCCCTTCCAGAAGCCGATTCCGTACCGGAGCATCTGGCTGTTGCTGCATCGCGACCTTCGGAACACCGCACGGGTCCGGCTATTTGTTGATTTTCTAGCTGAACAGGTAAAATTAAGGCGTAACGAGTTCTGGGTCTCGGGAACAGCGCGCTCAAATAGCGGTCATTCGCTGCGTCTCAGCAAATGAGCAGGTTGGGCTCAAAGAGGCCGTTGGCTGTGCTGTATTGGAAGGTCCGCTTTGAGGCGCTGCTGGATCAGATGCGAGGCCGTGAACTTTACCCACAAAAAAGCTTTTTGCATCTAGACCTCCACTTTGACTGTTGATACACGCTCCCTCAGTTCCGGCGTAGCTCAGCGGTAGAGCAGTTGACTGTTAATCAATTGGTCGTAGGTTCGATCCCTACCGCCGGAGCCAAAATCTTTAGATCAGCCCACCAAGGCATCCTTGAAATCTGCCCGCAAGCTTCGCTTCAGAACCTTGCCAGTGGCGTTCAACGGCAGTGCATCTACGAACACAACCTTGTCCGGCACCTGCCACTTGGCGATTTTGCCGTCATAAAAGGCCAGCACTTCCTCTTCGGTAGGCTCTTCACCTTCGGCCCTGACCGCCACCAGTAAAGGGCGCTCATCCCATTTCGGGTGGGGCACGCCGACCACAGCAGCCGTCGCTAAGCTGGGATGCGCAACGGCAATATTTTCCAGTTCAACGGAACTGATCCACTCGCCCCCGGATTTGATGATGTCCTTGGATCGGTCGCGTATCGTCATGTATCCATCAGGGTCAACAGTGGCGACATCTCCGGTGGCGAACCAACCATCCTGCAATAGCTCCTGATCCTGCATTTGAAAATAACTGTCCAAAACCCAGTATCCGCGCACCAACAGATCGCCCTGAGTTTCGCCGTCATGCGGCAAGTCATTGCCATTGTCGTCAACGATCTTCAACTCGACACCATAGCAAGGTCGCCCCTGACTTTCTCTGAGCTTGTGTTGCTCTTCCAATGGCAGGTCACGGTGCTTTGCCAGAGGTTGGTTTGCAGTGCCCAGTGGGCTCATCTCGCTCATGCCCCATGCGTGAACGGTATCGACCCCATAGTTTTCGCGGAACGTTTCGATCATAGACGGCGGACATGCGGCCCCGCCAATCACCGTGCGTTCAAGACTGTCAAGTTTACTGCCAGACTGTTCGGCAAACGTGAGCAGGCCCTGCCAGATCGTTGGCACACCCATAGCCAAAGTAACTCGGTATGTGTCGATCAGATTCACCAGTGCCTCACCATGCAGGTCCGGCCCCGGCAGAACCATTCGAGAACCCGACATGGCGCAGGCATATGGTGACCCCCAGGCGTTGACATGGAACATTGGGACCACTGGCAAGACCACATCCAGCGCGGAAAACCCGATTACGTCACGGGTGTTTGCGCCAAAACTGTGCAGCACGGTCGAGCGATGCGAATACAGCACCCCCTTGGGGTTCCCGGTGGTGCCGGACGTGTAGCAAAGGCTGGACGCAGTGTTTTCGTCAAAGCTGGGCCATTGGAAATCCGCGTCACCGGTTTCGATCAGGTCGTCATAGAACTGAACGCTGGGGATCTGGACAACCGCGTCTTCATTCCGCGGTCCCATCAGGACAAAATATTGAACTTCAGTCAGATGCTCCTGCAACGCGGCCACCAACGGGATGAAGGTCGCATCGAAGAACAGCGCCCGATCCTGCGCGTGGTTGATGATATAGGTTAGCTGCTCGGGGAACAGGCGCGGGTTGACCGTATGGCAGACGAACCCTGCACCCGAAGTTGCGAAATAAATCTCAAGATGCCGCCGGTTGTTCCAGGCCAAGGTCCCGATCCGCGCCTGTGGCTCCAGCCCCAGCTTGGTCAGGGCCGAAGCCAGTTTCCGCGCGTTTTTCGCCACGCCCGACCAATTTGTCTCGGTCACCGTACTGTCGGTTTCGACCGAGTAGATTTCTGTCTGACCATGGTAATTTTCGGCGTGATTGATCAGCGACGAGATCAGCAAAGGCTGCGTCATCATCTGTCCCAGCATGGGCATCCTCCCTTTGGTGGCCCCGAGGCGGCGCCATTTATTACCTGCCCCGGAGTTTATGAATGCCCGGGGTCTAAAGGCTTTTCCTTGGGACGAATCCTGCCAATCATTTAATTTTCTGACAACAAAAGATTACAGCCCGCCGCTGCGGCAGGCCGCTGATAAACCCGAACTTAGTCCCGGTGACGCATCGCATAGGCGACCAGCGCGGCGGTCGAGCCATCCTTGTCGTCCGCGCTTTCCTCGCCGTCCACAATCGGGCCAAGCGAGGTTGCCAACTCTTTGCCCAGTTCCACACCCCACTGGTCGAACGAGTTGATCCCCAACAGCACCCCTTCGACAAACACGCGGTGTTCGTACAGGGCAATGATCTGGCCCAGCACAAATGGCGTGAGTTTCGGGTAGATCAGGGTGGTGGACGGTCGATCGCCCGAGAACACGCGATGACGGGCCTGCCGTTCCAGCTCGTCGCCTTGCAGGCCTTTGTCCGCCATGCGCTGCCGCGCCTCGTCCAGAGACCGACCACGCATCAACGCCTCGGACTGGGCCAGGCAATTGGCCAACAGCAGGCGATGGTGGTGGGCGAGTTCAGGCTCATGCCCCTCGGCGGCGACCATAAACTCGCAGGGGATGACATCGGTGCCCTGATGGATCAGTTGATAAAATGCGTGCTGGCCATTGGTGCCGGGCTCGCCCCAGACAACCGGGCCGGAGGGCATGTTCAGCGGACTGCCATCCATGGCAACTGATTTGCCATTCGATTCCATCTCAAGTTGTTGAAAATAGGCCGGAAGGCGCAGCAGGCGTTGGTCATAAGGCAGAACCGCGCGGCTGGTGTGACCCAGAACTTGCCGGTGCCAGATGCCGACCAGCGCCAGCATCACCGGCATATTCTCGACCCAGTTCGCGGCCCGGAAGTGTACATCCATCGCCTGTCCGCCGCGCAGAAACGCGTCAAAAGCGTTCGAACCTACCGCGATCATCACCGGCAGGCCTACAGGGCCCCAGACCGAATAGCGCCCACCAACCCAGTCTGCAAAACCAAACACACGGTCTTCGGGGATGCCAAAAGCTTCGGTTTTGTCCACAGCGCTGGACACGGCGGCGAATTGTCTGGCCGGGTCGCCACCGCCATCCATCATCCAGGCTCGCGCGGTACGGGCGTTGGTCATGGTCTCAATGGTGGTGAACGTCTTGGACGCCACGATCACAAGCGTCCGCATCGGATCAAGTTGGCGCAGCGTATCGGCGATATGGGCACCGTCCACATTGGACACGTAGTGCAGCCTTGGGCCGTCGTGATACGGAGACAGAGCATGGGTCGCCATCACCGGCCCCAGATCAGACCCGCCAATGCCGATATTCACCACATCGGTAAAGCTGCCCCCTGCCCCGACGATCGCACCGCCGCGCACCTCTTCGGCAAAGACCCGCATCCGTTGCAGCGTGTCCAGCACTTCGGGCATCACATCCAGACCGTCAACCTCAACCGGGCCACCATCAAGGTTGCGTAGCGCTGTGTGCAGCACCGCACGCCCTTCGGTTTCGTTGATCTTGGCACCCGAGAACATCGCCTCACACCGCTCGGCCAGCCCGGCTGCGTCGCATAGCTCAATCAGCGCGTCACGGATATCCGCGTCGATCTGGGTTTTCGAGTAGTCGAACAGCAGATCACCGGTCGAGGCCGAAAACGCCCCGGCCCGGTTTGCATCCTTGCCAAAAAGGTCAAGGATGGTCTGATCAATCCGTTCAGCGGCCAAAGCGGTGAGTTTATCCAACTGCATCGCGCTTACTCCGCCCAGTGAACCGTCATACCGCCGAGGACCGCCGCGATGGGGGCCTCTTCCGGTGGCAGAGACATCGCCCGCTCCAACGCGTCGCGCTTGGCGGTGCCAAAGATGATCAGGTGTTTCGACAAGGCGCCGTCCAGCACAGGAGCGGTCAGCGTGATCCGCGGTTCGGGCTGTACATCGGTCCGAGCCACCGCAAGCGGGCGCGCGTGGCTGTCCAGCGCGGCCTCAAGCCCATCCATGCCGGGGAACAGAGACGCAGTGTGCATATCCTCGCCCATCCCCAGCACGACTACTGACAAGGGACGGATCGGCGTGATCAGGCTGTCGAGTTCGGGCAGCACGTCCTCGGGCTCTTTGCCGGGCACGTAGAGCGGGATGTACTGCGCCGCCGAAGCGCGGTTGGTCAGCAACCGCTCGCGGATCAGGCGTTCGTTCGAACGCTCATGGTCGCCCGGTACACAGCGCTCGTCCGTGGGCAACACGTGCACCCGATCCCATTCCAAATTTGCCGCGCACAGAACGTCAAAAATCGGGCCGGGTGTGGTGCCGCCGGGAACCGCCATCGAGACCATGTCATGATGCAGCAGGGCAGATTCCAACTCGCCCGCCAACACGTTTGCAACGTCGATGGCCAGCATGTCCCTGTCGGCGTATTCCTGTATTTTCATGGGTTTATCCCTTGCCAGCGGCGACCGTCTCGTTTCATCAGCAGCTCGGCGTCGCCCGGACCTGTGCTGCCACTTTCATACGGTTTGGGGACATCCCCACGTGCCTGCCAGCCCGCGATGATGGGATCGGTCCAAGCCCAGGCGGCCTCAACCTCATCGCCGCGCATGAACAGAGTCTGGTTGCCCCGGATCACGTCCATCACCAGCCGCTCATACGCGTCCGGCGGATCCTGGTTTTCCGGCCCCAGCGCCTCGGCAAAACTCATGTCCAGGGGAACATCGACCAGACGCATCCCGCCCGGTCCCGGCTCCTTGATCGTTACCTTCAGCGTGATGCCTTCGTTGGGTTGCAGGCGGATCGACAACACGTTGGCATGGCGCCCGGCATCTTCACCAAAAATCGAATGCGGTGCATCCTTGAACATCACGTTGATGACCGAGGATCGCGCCACCAGCCGCTTGCCCGTGCGCAGATAGAACGGCGTTCCCGCCCATCGCCAATTGCTGACATGTGCCTTCAGCGCCACATAGCTTTCCGTGGTCGAACGTGGATTGCCTACAACCTCGCGATAGCTGGGGCCGTCACCTTCAAACTGGCCACGCACAATGTGGTGCGGCTCTACCGAGTCCATAGCACGGATCACCTTGAGCTTTTCATCCCGCACCGCGTCGGGGTCAAATTTGGCCGGAGGCTCCATCGCAATCAGACAGAGCAGCTGCATCAGATGGTTCTGCATCATGTCGCGCATGGCACCCGCGCGATCATAGTACTCCTCGCGCCCGTCTATACCAACAGATTCGGCCACCGTAATCTGGATGTGATCGACATACTGGCTGTTCCAAAGCGGCTCGAACAGCATGTTGCCAAACCGGACCGCCATAAGGTTCTGGACGGTTTCCTTGCCCAAATAGTGATCAATCCGGTAAATCTGACCTTCCGAGAAATGTTTGGCCAACGTTGCATTCAACGTCCGGGCACTTTCCAGATCGTGACCGAAGGGTTTTTCCACGACAATTCGTGTCTGATCCGTCGCAAGCTTATGCGATTGGATGCTTTCGGCCAAAGGACCAAACAGGCGCGGTCCGACCGAGAAGTAGAAGGCCCGCACCCGTTCGACAGTCAGCTTTGCCGCAAACAGGTCCCATCCCTCATCCGACAGCGCGTCCAGCGGGACATAGTCGACCCGTTGGAGAAAGGAATTCAACGCAACGGTGTCGCGACACTGCTTGGCCGCGTGGGTGCGCAACGATTCGGCGACCATGTCCCGGAAAGCATCCCGGCCATACACGGCACGGGCAGCCCCGATGATCTGCACGTCTTCGGGCCACTGCCCGGCACAAAACCTCCGGAACAGCGCCGGAAGGATCTTACGCTGCGCAAGATCGCCAGTACTGCCGAAGATGACCAGATCGAACGGGTCAACAGGTATGACACGAGAAACCATGTGTTTTCCCTACCTTACCCTTGCGAGCATGTCCAATGTTAGCGCAATCATAATCAGGTTTTTTTCCTATCATCAAAACTCTGTCAGGTGCAGCGTGATGCTCTTAACTAAACAGCGTTGAAGGGCTAAGTCATTTCTACGATATCAAAGAACCGGACACCGGGATGAAAGACAACGCCCCTCATAGCGCCAATATCGGCAAGTTTCAGGACAAATTGGTGACAGCTGACGGGCAAACGCGGGCCTCGGTGTCGCTTAACAACCCCCAAACGCTTTGGTTCAACACCGGAACCTTGTGCAACATCGAATGCGTCAACTGCTATATCGACAGCAGCCCGACCAATGACGCGCTGGTTTATATCACCGCTGATGAGGTGCGGGATTATCTGGACCAGATCGAGGACCGCAACTGGCCGGTTCACGAAATCGGGTTCACCGGCGGTGAGCCTTTCATGAACCCCGCAATGATCGACATGACCCGCGCCTGTCTTGAGCGCGGCTATGAGGTGCTGATCTTGACCAACGCAATGCAGCCGATGATGCGCCGTCGGGTGCAGGACGGTCTGGTGGAGTTACAGCGCGATTTTGGCGACAAGCTGACGCTGCGAATCTCGGTCGATCACTACCGTTCTGAATTGCATGACGAAGAGCGCGGCAAAGGCAGTTTTGCTAGGACCCTGACCGGGATGGAGTGGCTGCGCGACCATGGGCTCAACATGGCCGTCGCCGGGCGCACCGTCTGGGGCGACAGTGACGCCGACAGCCGAGTGGGATATGGCACCTTTTTTGCGGAACATGGGTTCAAGATCGACGCGCAAAACCCCGGCCAGACCGTTCTGTTCCCCGAGATGGATGAGACCGTCGAAGTCCCCGAAATCACCACCGCCTGCTGGGGCATTCTGAACAAATCTCCTGACGCTGTGATGTGCGCCAGCGCGCGCATGGTTGTGAAACGCAAAGGCGCTGAGCGTCCGGCGGTTCTGGCCTGCACCCTGCTACCCTACGCGCCTGAATTCGAGATGGGGAACACTCTGGCCGAGGCCGAAGCAGATGTGTACCTGAACCACCCCCATTGCGCCAAGTTCTGCGTATTGGGTGGGGCCAGCTGCTCGGGCTGATCAGTTCAGTTCGGGGGATTTCCAGAATTTCGTACCGGATGCTCCGGCCGAGACCCGCCAGCCTTTTTTACCCAGAACAAAAAACGACCGGCCATCGGTGAACCGCACGGTTTCTCCTTTGCGATCTTCCCCATACATGGCACCGGTTTCTGCGGTCGCATCATAGCCGTTTTCGATGAATTTCTCCAGATCGGCGGGGGTTTCGAACAGGATCACGAATTTGGTCTCGAACCCGCCGATACCCACGGCCGCGCCAACGCCGCCCGTTCCCATGTTCATATAGGTGTGCTGGCCGGTATCCTTTGAAACCGCCACACCGCGCCCATACCCGGCCGAGACCGGAAACACCGTCACCTTGCGCGAGTCGAACACCGCGTAGCCTGCGCTTATTCCGAACAACTCGTCAGCCTCAGAGTTTTCCGCCAGAAGCTGGGTCAGGATATCACTGGCCATCAGATCAAGTTTGGCGCGGGTCTCTTCCGGTGTGGCCTCATTCGTCACCAGATCGGCGGTCGAGTTGATGGTCCCATCGACGGCTTCCGCGCCTTTTTCCACTGTGCTCCCCACCTTTTCGGCCCCGTGCCCGATGGCGTCGGCCGCGCTTTCCGCACCCTTCTTGATTTTGTCCAGAACGCCCTCTGCGACGGCTGGTCCGCCGATCAACAAGGCGGCAGCAAGAAACAATACTCGGGACATAAAGCGATTCCGTATGTGGCCATGTGATTTGGCCGACACCTTAACCCAAGCATCAAAAAAATAATGCGTCTCAATCGTTACTGGCCGAAAAAAATGGCCTGATACTCAATTTACTCTGAATTCACCCACGACGTTGCGCCATTCTCCGGGCGCGATCATCTTGCGATGCGTGAACCGGACCGAATGCAGCGGACCTTCAATCTCACGCTGCCAGAATTCTACGAATTCAAAAAGCTTCGGGTGGTCCGGCGCCAGATCGTAATCCTGCCAGATGAACGTGTTCAGAACGTGGATGTAGTCGGGCATGTGGTAGAAGAATTCCGCCGTTGTCAGCCCGTACCCCTTGAGCATCAATTCGGTTTCGCTTTGCTCCATGCAGACCTCCAATTTTGTTGCAAGGTCCCTTCAGGGTAGCACAAAAACCCCCTAATCCTTAGTTAACAATATGTTACTCTGGTGTTACCGGGGTTTTTCGCGTGAAATGCGCTGCTTGCTTGCACCTTATGTGCCGGGTCTGATAAGGTACATCCACAAGATATAGACCCTGCACAAAGAACGGGCAGTTTACGTGAGCGATACGCCAGAAACCCCAGAAAACATGGATGAAACACCGCCCGAGCGCCCCGTCTATGACGGCCCAACGGTGTCCATCGAATCCGAAATGCGCACGTCCTATCTGGACTATGCCATGTCGGTCATCGTCTCCCGCGCGATCCCTGATTTGCGCGACGGCTTGAAACCGGTCCATCGACGCATTCTTTATGCGATGCACGAAACCGGGAACACGCATGACAAAGCGTACCGCAAATCGGCGCGTCCGGTAGGCGATGTGATGGGTAAGTACCACCCGCATGGTGACAGCGCGATCTATGACGCGCTGGTGCGGATGGCGCAGGATTTCTCGATGTCACTGCCACTGCTGGATGGACAGGGCAACTTTGGCTCGATGGACGGCGATAACCCGGCGGCCATGCGTTACACCGAAGTCCGGATGGACAAACCCGCCGCCGCCCTGCTGGCCGATATCGAAAAAGAAACGGTCGATTTTCAGGACAACTACGACGGCAAGGATAAAGAACCGACCGTTCTGCCCGCCCGCTTCCCGAACATGCTGGTCAATGGTGCTGGTGGTATCGCCGTCGGTATGGCGACGAACATTCCCCCGCACAATCTGGGCGAAGTGGTCGATGCCACGCTGGCGCTGATCGACGACCCGGACCTGACATCCGAGCAGTTGATCGAATACGTTCCTGGCCCTGACTTCCCGACCGGAGGCGTGATGCTGGGCCGATCCGGCGCGCGCAAAGCCTATCTGGAAGGCCGCGGCAGTGTAATCATCCGCGCCAAGACCCGCGTGGAAGAGATCCGCAGGGACCGTTACGCCATTGTCGTGGATGAGATCCCCTATCAGGTGAACAAAGCTTCGATGATCGAAAAGATCGCTGAAGCCGTTCGTGAAAAGCGCATCGAAGGTGTGGCTCACGTTCAGGACGAATCCGACCGTAACGGTGTGCGCGTGGTAGTCGAACTGAAGCGTGATGCAACGCCCGAGGTGGTGCTGAACCAGCTTTATCGATTCTCGCCGATGCAGACCTCGTTTGGCTGCAACATGCTGGCGCTGAATGGTGGCCGACCTGAGCAACTGACCCTTCGCCGGTTCCTGACGTCGTTCATCGACTTCCGCGAGGATGTTGTTGCTCGCCGCACGGCATATGACCTGCGCAAGGCGCGCGAGCGCAGCCATATCCTGTGTGGTCTGGCCGTGGCGGTCTCGAACGTCGACGAAGTGGTTGCCACGATCCGATCCTCCGCTGACGCTGCCGAAGCGCGCGAGAAGCTGATGACCCGCCGCTGGCCCGCAGCCGAGATCGAAGGCTATCTGCGTCTGATCGACGATCCTCTGTCCAAGATGAACGACGATGGCACCTATAACCTGACCGAGGTTCAGGCCCGCGCCATCCTCGACCTGCGTCTGCAGCGCCTGACCCAGATTGGAGTCAAAGAGGTCACGGACGAGCTGGAAGAACTAGCCGCCAAGATCAAGGAATACCTCGATATTCTGTCTTCGCGTGAACGCATCATGTCGATCATCGGCGATGAATTGCGCACCGTGCGCGAGCAGTTCGCCGTTCCCCGTCGCACCGAGATCGTCGACTGGTCCGGTGACATGGAAGACGAGGACCTGATCGAGCGGGAAGACATGGTCGTGACCGTCACCTCGGGTGGCTATATCAAGCGTACTCCGCTGGCCGATTTCCGCGCCCAGAAGCGCGGCGGCAAGGGCCTGTCGGGTATGCAGACCAAGGAAGAGGATGTCGTCACCAACCTCTTCGTTGCAAACACGCATACCCAGCTGCTGTTCTTCACGACCGAAGGCATGGTCTACAAGCTCAAGACCTGGCGTCTGCCGCAGTCCAGTCGGACCGGTAAGGGCAAGGCGATCGTCAATATCCTGCCGATCCCGACCGGTGTTTCCATCGCGGCAATCATGCCTGTGGATGTGCCGGACGAAGAGTGGGAGAACTTGCAGATCGTCTTCGCCACCAGCGCCGGTGACGTGCGCCGAAACCGTCTGTCGGATTTCACCAATGTCCGCCGCAACGGCAAGATTGCGATGAAGCTGCCGGAAGACGTGGAACTGGTGAATGCTCGCATCTGTTCGGAAGACGAAGACGTGATGCTGGTTACCAATTCCGGCCGCGCGATCCGTTTCCGGACCACCGATGTACGTGTCTTCAACTCGCGCGAGTCGACCGGTGTGCGTGGCATCAAGCTGACCAATGGAGACCGTGTCGTTTCCATGTCCGTCATCCGCCACTTTGAGGCCGGGCCGGATGAACGCGCCGCGTATCTGAAAATGCGCCGCGCCGTAGCGGGTATCGCCGATGATGGCGAGACCGATGAGGATGAAGCAACCCCCGGCACCATCACGCAGGAACGCTATGCCGAAATGTCGGCCGCCGAAAACCTGATCCTGACGATCACGACCGGCGGTTCAGGCAAGCTCAGCTCCAGCCACGACTACCCGGTTCGCGGACGCGGCGGGATGGGGGTCGCGGCTATGGACAAGGCGATGCGTGGCGGTGAACTTGTGGCCTCATTCCCGGTTGAGATCGACGACCAGATCATGCTGGCCACTTCCAAAGGCCAGTCGATCCGGGTGCCGGTCGATGGCATTTCCTTCAGGTCCCGCAGCGCGGGCGGCGTGAAAGTGTTCAACACGGGCAAGGGCGAAGAGGTCGTCAGCGTCGCCTGGATCGCTGATCAGGCTGATGAAGACGAGACCGAAGAATAAAATCAGAAAAACCCGAGATCGGCAGATCTCGGGTTTTTCTCTGAAATTCTGGCCAGCCGAACTAGGCGTATTCGACCAACTGATATTCTACCGCTGAAGTGCAGCTTTTCTTGAGAAGAGCATCCACAAGCACCTTCGCTTCGAAATGACGAAGCCGCCGCCGGGCGGTGGTCGTTTCGAGGTGATGTTGCGAAATCTCATTCCGCATCTCATTACGCGTGTTTTCCAGCGTCAGCAGTGCCACATCTCCAACAAAGAAGCTCTCGCTGGGATGACCATTGGAATACACAATCTCATGTTCTTCCATAAGCAGATGGTAGTAAGTGACCAGTTGCGGCTTTGATATATGTTCAATACCGGGCATCCTGATCAGGTCCTTCGCGGCGACAAGAACCTCTGATACACCAAAAAGAAGCTCACAAATGTGATGCGAGAAAACGACGTGATGCAGGGGTGAAATAAAAAGATCCTGATCATTGTCGAGTATGTTTTTCGATATCTTGACCGGCAAAGCGTCACCACAGGCAACAAATCTGGATCGCAGCAATGCGATCATGGGTTTGAAACACCCGTTAGCGGTCAAAATCTGGTCACCTTTGCGCAGCCATTGTACTGGCTTCGGGCCATCCTTTGTGGTGATCAGGGTATCTTCAACAAAGCACACCACGTCATCATCGTTGACATAGAGGTCGAAAATGCCATCCGGACGATTGGGGTCAAGGTCTGAGTTTGGTAAGTTCAGCAGGTCCGTGGCATTCCCAGACCCCTGGACGATTATATCATTGCCTGCGCCATCCGTGACGCCAACCTGTGCTTGCGCCCCAAACCCATTGGAAAACTCTATGTTTTCATAGATATACTCAATTCCAATCGTTCCATTGTTAAGCTCGGTCAGCACAACCTGAAAGGTGTTGTTACCGGTCGCACTATACGCTGCAACTTCATACCAGGTAATCGTTACCTTTCCATTGGCCGGATCAATGTCCCAAAAGATGTCGTTAACGCCGGTTCCAGCATTATTGCTGATATCGATATCCGTCCAGAACGGCGCGATGGCTGGTTCGGACAACTGCGATAAATCCGTCCCATTATACGTCAGGTTTGGTCCGTCAAAAGTGATTAGACCATTGGTGTTGATAAAGATGCTGTTATAGGTCGTGCCAAAGAAATTCATACCACCGGAAAACACAGAGGTGATATCGACCTCAATTGCGCCATCGTCATAATTGCCCGCATCCAGAGACGAAGCCAGAAAACTGTTTTCTCCGTATCCCTCGGAACCACCTAAACCTGAATTGACCGGAGGCATGTTAAACTCACCTAATCTTATCTAATTCATTTCTTAAGATTTTTACATCACAATCCCTGAATAAGCTCAACCTATAGAAAAGCAGAATTTCTACACTCAACCGAGACTTGTTGCAGATTGCGCAGTCTTTGAGCGCTGAAAACCCGCATACTTAGTGAGTTTAAGTCGGGTTCTGTTCAAAGAGCGTAAAGCTCGCCAAATTTCTCTTCAAGATATGCCAACAGGGGCTCTGGCCCCGGCTCCACCCCACTGGCCCGTCGGATGGTTTCGCGTGGCGCGTAGAGCCCGCCAAACTGTTGCAGGTTTTCCCGCAGCCAACCGGTTGCACCGGACGTATCACCCTCGGCCAGTTCGGCATCCAGATCCGGCACCGCGGCGCGCAGCGCCTGATTGAGGCACCCGGCATATACATTGCCCAGCGAATAGGTCGGGAAATAACCGAACAGCCCGACCGACCAGTGCACATCCTGCAGGCACCCGTTCGAGGGCTTGTCGACCGCATAGCCGAAATCGGCCTTGAACCGGTCGTTCCACGCGGCCTCCAGGTCGCTGACCTGCAGGTCACCGCTCATCAGAGCGCGTTCCAGATCAAAGCGCAGCATGATGTGCAGGTTGTACTGCACCTCATCCGCCTCGGTGCGGATATAGCCGTTGTGGACTCCGTTGACTGTGGCATAGAAGGCGTCGGCATCCGCGATCCCGAAATCTCCGAACGTCTCGACCATCTGACCAAAAAGCCAGCCGGTGAAAGCACGCGAGCGGCCCAACTGGTTTTCATAAATCCGGCTTTGGCTTTCATGCACGCCCATCGACACGCCCTGCCCCAGCGGCGTTAGTGCAAAGGCCGGGTTGATGCCTTGTTCGTAAGCGGCGTGGCCGACCTCGTGAATGGTCGAATAGAAGCAGTTGAACGGATCAGTCTCACTGGTACGGGTGGTGATGCGCACATCCAGCCCGCTGCCCGAGCTGAACGGGTGTACGGCTTTGTCCACGCGACCGGTGTTCAGGTCATAACCGAAGGTGGTCGCCAGCTTCTGCGACAGCTGCATCTGCGCCAGTTCTTCGAACTTTCCGGTCAATGCTTGCGGCGCAGGTTTATCCAGAACGGCCGCGCGCAGGGCCACCAGACGCGGGCGCATCTGGTCGAAAATTTCGGCGATCTGAGCCCCCGTTGTGTACGGCTCATAGTCTTCGACCATGGCATCATAGACATCTCCGCCTTGCGCCAGCGCCACACCTTCTTCGCGTTTTAGGGAAACGACCTCTTGCAGCACAGGCAGGAACGCCGCCACGTCCTCATCGGCGCGTGCCTGCGCCCAGGTTCCCTGCGCGGCGGAAGTTAAACGCGCGATAGCTTTGGCCAGATCGGCAGGCACCTTGATTGTCCGCTCGTAAGACCGGCGGATTTCACGAATCTGAGCCTTGCCCACTTCGTCCTGAGGGGCGGCTTGGGCCAACCACTCAGCCACGCGCGGATCGGAACGACGTGCGTGCAAAACGGCTTCGATCGCGGCCATTTCCTCTGCGCGTTGCGGGGCCGCGCCGCGCGGCATCACCGTTTCCTGATCCCAGCCCAGCCGACCCGCAATCTGCCCAAGGGCCGAGGTTTCGCGTTGAAAGGCCATCAGGTCGTCATAGGCGGTCATCGGGGTCAGGCTCCGCGGATTGAAGTGGCGATTGGATACGCAGTCAGGAACCGCGCGCGCAGGATCAGGGTCCAGACAACAACGGCCATGAACTGGTGGAAGATGGCAAGCTGCCACGGGGCTGCGTAGACCACGGTCAGGATGCCGATGACCACCTGCAGTGACAGCGCCGCAAAGGCCGCGTTGAAGGCAAAGCGCGTCTGCGGGTGTGCGCTTGCGCCGCCGCGCCGCCAGACGATGATGGCGAAGATGAACAGCAAGTATCCCGCACACCGATGAATGAATTGTACCAGACCTGGGCTTTCAAAGAAGTTGCGCCACATCGGTTCCAGCATCGCCGCGTCAGGCGGCAGCAGTTGCCCGCCGATCAGCGGCCAGTCGGTGTAAGACCGCCCGGCGTCGATCCCGGCAACGAGCGCGCCAATGAGTATTTGTAAAAAGGCGAAGTGCATCAGACCGGTCGACAACGAGAACAGTTTTGCCTCTTTCGCGCGACGGGCCTGCATCAGGTCGCGTTCCTCGCGGCCTAGCTCGAATATGTACCACGCAAGGAAGCCTAGGATCACGAAGGCCAGCCCCAAATGCACCGCCAGACGATAGCTGGCGACGGCGATCATGCCCTCACCCTGTGTCACGCCCGAGGCGACCATCCACCAGCCGACGGCACCTTGTACGCCGCCCAAAACGCCGGGAATCAACAGCTTGCCGGTCCAACCGGTCGGGATTTTTCGCGCCACGAGGAAGCCAAAGAACCCCAGCGCCCAGACAAGACCGATCACGCGGCCCAGTTGGCGATGGCCCCATTCCCACCAGTAGATTGTCTTGAAATCCTCCAGCTCCATCCACTGGTTCTGGATGCGCCACTGATCGATCTCTTTGTACTTGTCGAACTCGGCCTGCCAGTCGGATTCGGTCATCGGCGGGATGGCTCCGGTGATCGGACGCCATTCGGTGATCGACAACCCGCTATCTGTCAGACGGGTCAAGCCGCCCACGGCGATCATCACAACGACCAGCACAAACAGGATCATCAGCCAAATGCGGATCGCGCCGCGCGCGCCGCCGCGGCCCCGGTCGATCATGCCCGGTTGCACCGCCTGTTGTTTCTCGGTGTCCGAGACCTCTTCGAAGATGCTGCGCTTACCGCTCATGCCGTCCTCATGTCCTGATTTTCGTCGCAAGCTAGGGCCATGACGGGCCGAGGTCCAGCCTCAGCCCTTTTCCTTCCAGCGGACCATCTGCCGCATGATCCCGTGCAACATCTGCACATCCGCCCGTGTCATCCGCATCCGGGACCACAGGTTGCGCAGGTTGGTCTTCATCCCTTCGGCCTTTTCGGGCGGGTAGAAGAAGCCGGCCTCTTCCAGCCGGTCCTCGTAATGTTCGACCAGCTTTTCGATCTCGATCCCCGTGGCCCAGTCGCCCTTGCCCAGATCAGTAGCCTCATGCACTACGTCTCCGGTCTGGCGCATCCACTCATAAGCGGTCAGCAACACGCATTGGCCAAGGTTTAGCGAGGCATATTCCGGGTTGACCGGCACCGAGATGATGGCGTTGGCCTTGGCGATATCCTCGTTCTCAAGCCCTGCGCGTTCGGGGCCGAACAGCACGGCCACTTTCTCACCCGCCGCAACCTTTTCGGCTGCGATCTGCATGGCGCGTTCGGGGCTATAGACTGGTTTCGTCAGCCCCCGTTGCCGCGCTGTGGTGGCAAACACAAATGTGCTATCGGCCAACGCGCCTGCCAAATCGTCGAACAGTTGCGCCTCATCCAGCAGCCGCCCCGCCCCGCTGGACATCGCCACCGCCTTGGGGTTCGGCCACCCGTCCCGAGGGGCCACGATCCGCATCCGGTCCAGCCCGAAGTTCCACATCGCCCGCGCGGCGGCACCGATGTTTTCGCCCATCTGCGGGCGCACGAGCACAAAGGAGGGCTGAGATTTGTCGCTGGGCATGGCTGTCTCCGAAAGTTCCGCTTGCTGTAATCGGCACGCTGGCGCAGGGCAAGGCGTCCGAGCGGCCAATTGCGCCATTATCCCGCATAAAAGTTTGCTTCCCCGGCGCAATCCGCTAAACCGCGCCAAAGACTGAAAGCGAAGGACGCGCCGATGGACACCCCCGAGCAGCCGCAAATTTACCTGATCACCCCGCCCACGATCACCCTGAGCACTTTCCCCGACCAGCTTGGCCGCGTGCTGGACGGTGCTGACATCGCCTGCATCCGTCTGGCGCTGGCGGGCAACGACGAAGACACCATCGCCCGCGCCGCTGATGCGTGCCGCGAGGTAGCTCATGCGCGGGATGTGGCTATTGTGATCTCGAACCACGTCCTGCTGGCGCAACGGCTGGGTCTGGACGGGGTGCATTTGGATGACGCAGCCCGTTCCATTCGGGCCGCGCGCAAGGAATTGGGTGCGGATGCCATCGTCGGCAGCTTCTGCGGTGCGTCCAGCCATGACGGTATGAGCGCCGGAGAGGCTGGCGCGGATTACGTGGCTTTCGGCCCGGTCGGTGCATCGGCTCTGGGCGATGGCACTATCGCCGAAAAGGACCTGTTCCAGTGGTGGTCCGAGATGATTGAGGTTCCGGTCGTCGCCGAAGGTGGCCTGACCACTGACCTGATCCGCGAACTCGCACCCCATACCGATTTCTTCGGCATTGGCGACGAAATCTGGTCACAGGATGACCCGGTCGCCGCGCTGAAGACTCTGACCGACGCGATGTGAGCGTTAACCCTTGCACCCGCTTCGGGGCTGCGGCATGAGTTTGTCATGACTCAGAACAGTGAAATCCTGTGTATCGGCTCGGTCCTGTGGGATGTGATCGGGCGCTCGGCCAGCGCCATGCGGCAAGGTTCCGACGTGCCGGGGCGGATCACCCGCCTGCCCGGTGGCGTGGCTATGAACATCGCCATGACTCTGGTGCGGTTCGGCATGACTCCGACCCTGTTGACCGCCATTGGCCGCGACCCCGAAGGCGACGAGTTGGTCAACGCTTGCGCCCGCTTGGGCATGGTGACGGACCACATCTATCGCTCGCAGGATTTGCCGACTGACCGTTACATGGCCGTTGAAGGCGCTAACGGGCTGATCGCAGCCATTGCCGATGCGCATTCACTTGAGGCTGCAGGGGCCAAAATCCTGCGCCCGCTGATGCACGGCCCTTTGGGTAATGAAAACACACCGTTCGACGGCCCCATCGCGCTGGACGGCAACCTGACGCTGACGCTGCTGGAAGAAATCGCCCAAAGCCCGGCCTTCGCGCGGGCCGATCTGCGCGTCGCTCCGGCCTCACCCGGTAAAGCTGAACGCTTGCTGCCGTTCCTGAAACACGCCCGCGCGACGCTCTATGTGAACCTCGAAGAGGCCGGCATCCTGTGTCAGAGCGAGTTCACCGATTCCGAAGCTGCCGCCAAGGGCCTGCTGGACCGCGGAGCGCTGCGGGTGCTGGTCACGGATGGCGGCAACTCGGCCACCGTTGGCAGCGCCGATGAAATTTTGACCCTAACCCCACCCTCCGTTCTGGTCACCCGCGTGACCGGCGCAGGGGATACCTTTATGGCGGCCCATATCGCCTCAGAATCCGGTGGTGCATCCAGCGACGAGGCCCTGACCCGCGCCCTGAACGCCGCCGCAACCTACGTTTCCGGAGAAACCCCACTGTGATCGACATCCAATACTCTGCTGAGGTCCGCGCTGCCAAAGACGCAGGCCACCCCATCGTCGCGCTGGAAAGCACTATTATTACCCATGGGATGCCCTACCCTCAGAACATCGAAGTTGCGGCACAGGTCGAGCAGGACATTCGCGATGCAGGCGCCTTTCCGGCCACAATCGCCGTGCTCAGCGGCAAATTGCATGTTGGTCTGGAAACCGACCAGTTGCAGGCATTGGGTCAGGCGAAGGGCGTTGCCAAACTGTCCCGCGCAGACATGGCAGCCTGCATCGCCACGGGAGGCACCGGGGCTACCACAGTGGCTGCGACCATGATCGCCGCAAACTTTGCCGGGATTGAGGTGTTCGCCACCGGCGGCATCGGCGGTGTGCATCAGGGGGCGGAGACATCATTCGATATCTCGGCCGACTTGCACGAACTGGCGCAGACGCCGGTGAGCGTAGTGGCTGCGGGCGCGAAAGCGATCCTTGATCTCGCCAAAACACTGGAAGTTTTGGAGACACTGGGGGTTCCCGTCATTGCCCATGGCCAGGACGAATTCCCTGCCTTTTGGTCGGCCAAATCGCCCTACGCCGCGCCCTTGCGAATGGACGACGCTGAAGACATCGCCAAGGCCCACGCAACCCGCCGCGCGCTGGGTTTGCCCGGAGGGCAACTCATCGCCAACCCAATTCCCGCCGCGGATCAGATCCCGGCCGAAGAACTGGCCCCCATCATCGCCTCAGCCCAGGCCGACGCCAACACGCACCGGATCACCGGTAAAGGCGTAACGCCTTACCTGCTACAACGTATTTACGAGCAGACCGAGGGGCGTTCGCTAACCGCGAACATCGCTCTGGTGCGCAACAACGCGAAACTGGCCGCCGGGATCGCGCGTGCGCTCACAGAACGGTCAGAGTGACATAAACCTATTGTACCAAGGCACCGGACTGCTTAACTAATTCGGCAAATCACTCAGGACTGCAATGAATACGCCTTTTGACGAAGAACCTCACCGCCGACCGGGTCTGTTTTCCCGTCTGCGCGCGTCATTTCTGACGGGTATCGTCGTCATTGCGCCGGTGTGGCTGACGATCTGGCTAATCTGGTCCGTGGTGGGATGGGTCGATAGCGCGGTGTTGCCGCTGATCCCGCAGCAATTCCAGCCCGAGGAATATGTGGGCGTCAACCTGCGCGGCGTCGGTGTGGTGATCTTCCTGATCTTCACCGTTCTCGTTGGCTGGATCGCCAAGGGCATCCTTGGCCGTTCACTGATCCACTTCGCCGAAAGCGTCGTCGACAGAATGCCCGTGGTCCGCTCGGTCTATTCCGGAATCAAGCAAATATCGGAAACGGTATTTGCTCAGACGGAACGGTCATTCGAAAAAGCCTGCCTGATCCAGTACCCCCGCCGTGGCATTTGGGCGATTGGATTTGTCTCGACCACCGCCAGAGGCGAAGTCAGCGAGCGTGCTGAAACCGGCGGTGAACTACTCAGCATCTTCGTCCCGACCACGCCCAACCCGACCTCGGGCTTTCTGCTGTTCTTCCCCGAAGAGGACGTGATCCTGCTGGACATGTCGATTGAAGAGGCCGCAAAGCTGGTGATTTCCGCCGGGCTTGTCTATCCGAACGAAAAAGACCCAACGCAGCCGCCGGAATAATCAGCCAAACATTTCAGGCAGATCGACGGTACTGCGTTCACCCAGATCGGCTTTGTGATCGTCTATGAACCGATGAGCCGCCGCACGTCCGGCCTCTTTCAGCTTGTGCAAGATCACCGGATTCGGCACCGTCTTGGTGGCCACCGACAGATCGTTCATCAGTTCGTCATCCGCGATCATGTGAATCAGAACACGGCTCATCTCACCGACCTTCAGCTTGCCATCAGCCAGCAGCCGCTGAACAAAACTGATCGCGCGTAGCTCGCGGAACAGCGATGAGTTAAAGCTGATCTCGTTTATCCGGTTCTGGATTTGCTGCGGCGTTTTCGGCACCTCGTCGCGTTCCAGCGGATTGATGTTCACGATCACTACGTCATCGGGCAGGTCGTTGTTGAACAGCGGGTAAAGCGCCGGGTTGCCGGTATAGCCGCCATCCCAATACGCCTCGGTCCGGCCCGATTTGGGATCAAATATCTCAACAGCCTGAAACAGGGTCGGCAAGCAGGCCGAGGCCAGAATCGCATCCGTCGAAATCTCATCCCCGGTGAACACCCGGATCTTGCCGCTACGCACACAGGTCGCGCAGACATGCAAACGCGGGCCTTCCTCGGCGCAGATTTCATCAAAGTTGAACCGGTCCACCACCGGCTCCAGCGGATTGCGATAGAACGGCCCGTAGGCGTAAGGCGACACTAGCCGCGACCACGCATCCCCTATTGAAAAGGGCAAGGAATACTCCATCGCCTGCGCAACCTGAGCCGGCTCAATCGCCTGCATCCAATTGGCAAGGCGCATGTCACCGACCGCGCCCATCCTTTCCCACAGCCCGTTCAGATTGGCGCGTGCTCCGTCACGCCCATCTCGGACCATCCCTGATTTGAAGGCTGCTCCGTTCAGCGCCCCGGCCGAGGTTCCGGTGATTGCCGCAACCTCGATGTCTTCCTCATCCAGCAGCCGGTCCAGAACACCCCAAGTGAACGCCCCATGCGCTCCCCCACCTTGCAAAGCCAGGTTGATCCGTTTCACTGTGGACCTCCTAGGTCAAAGGGCCGTCCAGCCGCCATCCACGGAAATCGTAGTCCCTGTAATCTGCGCGGCAGCATCCGAGCACAGGAACACCGTGGTGCCACCCAGTTGTTCGACGGTCGCAAACTCTTTCGAGGGCTGACGCTCCAGCATGACGTTCTTGATTACGTCTTCGCGGCTCATGTCGTATTCTTTCATCGTGTCGGGGATCTGCGCCTCGACTAGCGGTGTCAGTACATAACCCGGACAGATTGCGTTGCAGGTGATCGGCTCTTGCGCGGTTTCAAGCGCCACGGTTTTGGTCATCCCAACAACACCGTGCTTTGCCGCAATGTAAGCCGCCTTATACGGCGACGCCGTTAATCCATGCGCCGAGGCGATATTCACGATCCGCCCCCATCCGGCCGCCCGCATCATCGGCAGTGCCGCCGCCATTGTGTGATAGGCCGAGTTCATGTTAATCGCGATGATCGCGTCCCATTTATCAACCGGGAACTGATCAATCGGCGCGACATGCTGAATGCCGGCGTTGTTCACCAGAATATCGCAGGCACCCGCCTTTTCGATCAACGCGCGGCATTCACCGCCAACAGACATATCCGCCTTGATGTATCGTGCCTTGGTTCCGGTCTCTTGCGCGATCTCTGCGGCTAGCGCGTGATCCTCTTCCCGGTCGGTGAACGAGTTCAGAACCACATCGGCCCCGGCCTTCGCCAGCTCACGCGCGACACCCAAACCGATCCCCGAATTCGATCCCGTGATGATCGCTGTTTTTCCTGAAAGGTTCATGAAGTCTCTCCCTCAAAATCCAGTTTGGTCGCACAGTGCCATGCTGCAACCGCAAAGGGAACGGGGAAACATCCGTGTTCTTCGTCCGAGAGAAAAGCCGCCAAAAAAAACGCCCGCACGAAGCGGGCGTTAAGTTATTGAGGCAGGTTTCATACAGGCAAGAAACCTATCGAGCAGTGCACCCTTTATACGCAATTCCTTGCATCCGTCCAAGCTAAAAGTTTGAAAATAAGAAAAATCATCGGTACGGTGAATCCCAACAAAATAAGGCCAGAGCAGGATTGTTTCCAAAATGCGCCCCGATTTTCTACGCCCCGTTCGCCCTGTGATCGCGGGAATCGCCTCTGTTTTTGCCGCCGCAATTGCCCACGCAGAATCGGCTCATGGCATAGCTATGTACGGGGACCCCGCCCTACCACCGGATTTTGTGTCGCTACCCTACGCGAACCCCGAGGCACCTAAAGGCGGTCGAGTTGTTTTCGGAAACACCGGCGGCTTTAACAGTTTGAACCCATTTGTGCAAAAAGGCACCTCTCCGTGGCAGTTACGTTTCTGGACCCACGAAAGCCTGATGGGCCGGTCTTGGGACGAACCTTTCACTCTTTACGGGTTGTTAGCCGAATCAGTTGAGACTGCGCCGGACCGTTCTTGGGTCGAATTCACCCTGCGCGAAGACGCCCGGTTTTCGGATAGTAACCCGGTCACTATCGACGATGTCATCTGGTCGTATGAGACGTTGGGCACCGATGGTCACCTGCGTTATCGCGGATTGTGGGGGAAGATCGAAAACATTGAGCAGACCGGTCCCCGCTCGGTTCGCATTACCTTTAACGAACCAGATCGGGAACTTGCATTGATCACCGGCCTGCGTCCGATCCTGCAGAAAGCGCAATGGGAGGGGAAGGATTTCGCCAACGCTGCGCTGCACGATATACCTGTCGGATCTGGGCCTTATGTGATCGAAGACTATGAGGCTGGTCGCTACGTGACCCTGCGCAGAAACCCAGACTATTGGGGCACCGATGTCCCCTTTCGCCGCGGCACTATGAACCTGGATGAGATGCGGATCGAGTTCTACGGCGACGGCACCGTTCTTTTCGAAGCCTTCAAAGCCGGCGAATTAACTGCGATACGTGAATTCAACGCCGACAAATGGGACACCCAATACAACTTCCCCGCCGTTCAACGCGGTGATGTCATCAAAACCGAGATCCCGCATGGCAAGCCCTCCGGTATGACCGGGTTTGTCATGAACACACGCAAGGCACCATTTGACGATTGGCGTGTGCGAGAGGCGATGCTGCTGGCGTTCAACTTCGAATATATCAACGACACGATTACAGGCGGCGCGCAATCCCGGATCACATCGTATTTCTCGGGCTCTGATCTTGGAATGCAGCCTGGCCCAGCCACCGGCCGCGTTTCAGAGCTTTTACAACCCTATGCCGAAGACCTGCCACCCGGCGCACTTGAAGGGTATGCTCTGCCTGTGGGCGACGGCTCGGCTCGAAACCGCGCCAATATCCGCAAGGCAAACCAGCTGTTGACCGAGGCTGGCTGGACCGTTCAGGACGGTGTGCTGCGCAATCAGAACGGCGAAGACTTCACTATTTCCGTGCTGCTTCAACAGGGTGATACCGAAGGTCAAACGGCAATTGAAATTTATACACGTGCGCTTGAACGGCTGGGCATACAGGTCACCGTAGACCAGGTGGACAGCGCCCAGTTCACCGGCCGCAATGCCGAGTTGGATTTTGATATGACATTCTTCCGTCGCGCTCTGTCCTTGTCTCCTGGCAATGAGCAGCGCTTGTACTGGGGAAGTGAAAATGCCGACACACCAGGTACGCGGAACCTGATGGGCGTCGCCTCCCCGGCCGTAGATGGGCTGATCGACGCGATGCTAGCATCGGAATCTCACGAGGATTTCGTAGCAGCGACGCGCGCGCTCGACCGTGTCCTGACTGCCGGACGCTATGTCATACCGATTTGGAATTTCGATGTCGGGCGCATCGCGCATGCCAAAGAGCTGAAGCGGCCTCAGACTTTGCCGATCTACGGAGATGGACCAGAGTTTATGCCTCAAGTTTGGTGGTACGAAAACTGACCCGAAAAGGCTGATCGTCGGCCCGATGCGCACTTGGTCCTTGGGCACGACGATTCCCTATATCTGCTGATTTAATTTACGAGCAGCTTCCCAGCCAAATGGTCGCACCTTTCGGCGGATTTCGGCACAAACATCGAGTTGTGCAAGATATTGTGGCGCCATCACGCAACATCACCATATACAGAGTGTACGCCTATTTCCAGCTAAGCCCGAAATCTTACCTACAAAAGCTTTGCGGATCGTATCCTCGCGATGTAGCCTATCAGAAATCAGGCGTTCCATTTGACCGAATTAACTTAAAGAAAATCGATAGATAGCGGATCAATAGGCGCGTCATACCAAGGCTTCACGGACCGGCCTCCACTCACTCACACCTCAGGTCCGTAGGCCCGTCGCGCGACCAGCGTGGCGGGCCTCTTTGACCCCACGTAAGCCAAGATAAGGTGCGACATTTTGTCATGCGCTCGGATTCCGACACCGTCCGTACCCTGAATTGAGGGCCGAGCAGCCGTGAAACCCGAACTACGGAAAGCTGACTAATGTTGAACTGGACTGACCTGACGCAAGACTGGGACGCTATGTATTCCCGTGCAAAACGGCGTTTTCCGAACCTGCGCGATCAGGACAAGGTGCGGCTGAGTAAAGATCGAAAAGGGTTCGAAGCATATTTGGCCGAACGCCATCACCTGACCGTGAATGAAGCACACGAAGAGCTTGAGGATTTTCTGTTTACCGAAGGCCTGAACCGCGAGTTCAGCCGGTCTTTAAGCAAGTGACGTGACCCAGAGGATCGTTGCATCCTCGTCACTGACCGAAATCACGTTGTGCCCCATGCTGCCGTCGTAATAAGCGCTGTCCCCCCGACGCATTTCGACGGGTTCGTAAAACTCGGTATAAAGCTGGACAACCCCTGTCAGCACATAAAGGAATTCTTCGCCATCGTGGCGAACCCAGCCTTCAAACTCATCCATTGACCGCGCGCGTACGCGGGCGCGATAGGGTAGCATCTGCTTTTTCGTCAGGTTTTCAGCCAGCAGTTCATGTTCGTACGTCGTTGTGGGATGCGCAGCGCCTTCGCCCATCCGTGTTACCGACATGCGCCCGATCACCTGATCGCGTTGCGGTGGCGTGAAAAGCTGCGGCACCGAGATCTCCAAACCGATCGCCAGCTTTTTCAGCGCGTCATAAGTGGGCGACATTTGCCCATTTTCAATCTTGCTGAGGGTCGAACGTGCAAGCCCGGCCTGCGTGGCCGCCTGTTCCAGTGTCCAGTTCCGCGCCTTGCGCAATTGGCGCACGCGCGCGCCAAGATCAAGCGGTTCAAGCTCGGCATGGTCGCCCGAGTCCCGGGCAATACGGATCAGAGAAGGCTGTTCATTGGTGCTCATGGGTCAACTCTATAGGCCCAGCCCGTCCTGCTTGCAACGCGCCAAGCACCAAGGTAGCCAGTTGCCATGCTGTCTGTTTTTGATCAGGGGCCGCCGTTGCCCTGCCCCGCGCCCTTCAATCTGGCCGCACATGTGCTGCGGCGCACGGATGATGATCCCGATAAGATCGCGCTGTCGGTTCTGCGGTCCGACGGTGCCGAGGACTGGAGCTATCGCGCGCTCAAATCGGCCATTCTGGGTACCGCCACCGGGTTGCTGCGCGCAGGGTTGAAACCGGGTGACATTGCGCTGATGCGGTTGGGGAACACAGTCGATTTTCCGATTGCCTATCTTGGGGCGATTGCGGCTGGGATCGTGCCCGTCCCGACATCCTCACAACTGACCGAGCCGGAAACGGCGCGCATGATCGCGGATCTGCAACCGGCCGCCATTTTGAGGGACCCGGCCGTCGCCTGCGCGCCACATCCACTGCAGATCACGTTGTCCGCATTGACCGAAATGCGCACCCTACCCCCGGCCGCGTTTCAAATGGGCGACCCCGAGCGGCTGGCCTATGTCGTCTATACCTCGGGCACGTCCGGCAAGCCGCGCGCCGTGGCCCATGCGCATCGCGCGATCTGGGCACGCCAGATGATGGTCGATGGCTGGTACGGGCTGCAGGATACGGATCGCTTGTGCCATGCGGGCGCGTTCAACTGGACCTATACGCTGGGCACTGGTTTGATGGACCCTTGGACCATCGGCGCAACCGCCCTGATCCCTGAACCCGGAACCGACCCGGACGCCCTGCCCGGCTTGCTGCGGGAGCATCGAGCGACGATCTTTGCGGCGGTCCCCGGCGTGTTTCGCAAGCTGCTGAAAACACCGGATGACCTGCACCTGCCGACGCTCCGCCACGGTCTCTGCGCCGGTGAAAAACTGTCGCGGCACCTGCACGCGCAGTGGGTCGAGGCGACCGGGACCGAACTCTACGAAGCCTACGGCATGTCCGAATGCTCCACATTTATCTCGTCCAGCCCGGCCCATCCGGCGCGGGGCGAGTCCCTGGGACAGCCGCAACCAGGCCGCCGGATCGCGATCCTTGGGCCGGATGGCCCTGTGCCTCAGGGGCAAGAAGGCACCATCGCCATTCACCGCTCGGACCCCGGCCTGATGCTGACCTACCTGAACGCTCCGGACGAGGCCGAGGCGCGGATGCAGGGCGATTGGTTCCTGACCGGTGATCAGGGCGCCATGGCTGTCGATGGGCAGATCACCTATCTGGGTCGCGACGATGACATGATGAATGCGGGCGGCTACCGCGTCTCTCCGGTCGAGGTCGAGGCCACCTTGTCCAAATTCCCCGGCATCACACAGGTCGGCGCGGCGGCGGTTGAGGTCAAAGAAGACACATTCGTGATCGCCGCTTTCTATACCGGGCCGGAAAAGCTGGACGATTCCGCCTTGCAAACCTATGTGGAGGCAAACTTGGCGCGGTACAAACAGCCGCGCGCGTTCATTTACCTGCCTGAACTGCCCACCGGCGGGAACGGAAAACTCCTGCGCCGGGCGCTGCCGGCCTATTTCAAGGCGAACACACCATGACCCAGACCGTCAAACTCGACATCATGTCCGACCCGATCTGCCCATGGTGCTATATCGGCAAGACCCATCTGGACAAGGCGCTGGCCGCGATTCCAGATCATCCGATGGTGATCGAATGGCACCCGTTCCAACTGAACCCCGACATGCCTGACGAAGGTATGGATCGGCGCGAATATCTGGAACGCAAGTTCGGCGGTAAGGACGGTGCCGTGCAGGCCTACGCGCCGGTGGTCGAACATGCCGAGAATGCCGGGCTGAGCATTGATTTCGAAGGCATGAAACGCACCCCAAACACGGTGGATGCTCATCGCCTGATCCACTGGGCCGGGATCGAGGGCAAACAGAATGAGGTCGTGGACGCCCTGTTCGACGCCTATTTCGTGCAGGCCCGCGATATCGGCGACCACGAAGTTCTGGCCGATATCGCCGACAGTGTCGGCATGGACGCAGCTGTCGTGCAGAAACTGCTGAAATCCGACGCCGACCGCGAGGACATTCGTACGCGCGACACCCATTCGCGCCAGATGGGCGTAACCTCGGTGCCGACCTTCATCGTGGCCAATCAACATGCTGTTCCGGGCGCGCAACCGCCTGAAATGTGGGAAAAAGTGATCGGCGAGATCATGTCTCAACTTGAGGCTTCCCCTGCAAATTAGCACAGGAGTCTGTGCGCATTGAGACCTAGCGCCGCCTGACATGTCGTGATAGCGCGATCAGATCAGGAGGGCGCAATGGCCAATCGCATGTCAAAAGGTGAGTTCATCGCACTTGTCGCAATGATGTTTGCTACTATCGCGTTTTCTATAGACTCGATGCTGCCCGCGCTGCCCGAAATCGGCGCGCAACTCAGCCCCGATGACATCAATCGGGCGCAGCTGATCCTGACCTCGTTCGTGTTGGGCATGGGGATTGGCACGTTCTTCATGGGGCCGCTGTCCGACGCGTTTGGGCGCAAGCCGGTAATCTATGTTGGCTCGGCTTTGTACATCGTGTCCGCGGCCGTCGCCTGGGCCAGTTCTTCGCTGGAGCTGCTGCTGATCGCCCGGGTCGCGCAGGGTGTCGGCTGTGCCGCACCGCGCGTGGTTGCCATGGCCATCATTCGCGACCTGTACTCGGGCCGTGAAATGGCGCGGATCGTGTCCATCGCCATGATGATCTTTACACTGGTGCCTGCCGTGGCGCCGATGCTGGGGGCCGGGATGATCGCCCTAACCGGCTGGCGCGGAATCTTCGTCTCGTTCATCCTGTTCTCAATGATAACCATCGTCTGGATGGGCCTGCGCCTGCCGGAATCCCTGAAGCCCGCGAACCGCAGGCCGCTGCGCCTGCCCCTGATGGCCTCATCCGCTCGTGAGATGTTCACACATCCCACCGTCCGGGTGTCGATTTTTGTGCAGACCCTGTGTCTGGGCATGTTGTTCACCACACTGACCATGGTGCAACCGGTCTATGACGTAATACACGACAGCGCCGACAGCTTTCCTTTCTGGTTTGGTTTTGTCGCTCTGATGTCCGGTTCCGCCAGCCTGCTGAACGCGGCGCTGGTGATCCGCGTGGGAATGCGGCGGCTGGTGACCTGGGCTTTGGGCGCGCAGATCGTCATCACCTTGGGCGTCATCAGCCTGAATGCGATGCCCCTGTCGCCGAACCTGTCTTTTGCGGTGTTCGTCTTTTGGCAGACCTCGATCTTTTTCATGGCGGGCATGACGATGGGCAACCTGAACGCCATCGCGATGGAGCCGATGGGCCATATCGCCGGCATGGCGGCCTCGGTCATCGGTGCGGTCTCAACCGTTCTTGCCGCAGCCATCGCAGCCCCCATCGGGTTGCTGTTTGACGGCTCGCTGACCCCGCTCACCACCGGTATTCTGGTCATGAGCGTGACCGGCTTTGGCCTGATGCTGCATATGGGCCGGATCGAAAACAGACTGCCCGCCTGACCTGTGCAGACAGCGCGAATCCCGCTAACTTTCCCTTGATCCGAGCGGAGGTTTTCAATGCGTTACGATTACGATCTGGGGTCCCATTCCTGTCCGGTCAGCACATCCTCGCCCGAGGCGCAGCTCTGGTTCGACCGGGGCTTGGTCTGGACCTACGGCTATAACCACGAGGAGGCCGTCGTCTGTTTCCAGCGCGCGGCTGAACATGACCCGGGTTGTGCCATGGTCTACTGGGGGATCGCTTACGCCGCCGGTCCGAACTATAATCTTCCCTGGGATTTGCGCGACGCGCGCGGGCAGCAAAAAGCGTTGGCACAAGCCTATGATGCGACGCAGCAGGCCATGGCTCTGCTGGACAGTTGCACCCCGGTCGAACAGGCCCTGATCCGGGCCCTGCCCGCCCGATACCCGCAGCGCGACCCGATTCCGGACATGCACCGCTGGGATCACGACTTTGCTGACGCAATGCGCACGGCCTTTGCCGAACAGCCCGACCATCTGGACCTGCGTACAATCTATGTCGAGTCATTGCTGAACCTGACCCCTTGGCAGATGTGGGATCTTAAATCTGGTCAGCCCGCCGAAGGCGCCGCCACGCTTGAGGCGCAGAAGGCGCTGGAAGACGCGATGGCCAACGACCCCGCTGCCATGTCTCATCCGGGTCTGCTGCACCTTTATGTACATCTGATGGAGATGTCGCCGACACCGGAAAAGGCGCTCAAGGCTGGTGATGCGTTGCGTACGCTGGTGCCTGACGCAGGCCATCTGGTGCATATGCCCACCCATATCGACGTGCTATGCGGGCACTATCACAATGTGGTTTATTGGAACGAAAAGGCTATCGAGGCCGATCTGAAATATTATGAGCGTGAAGGCGCGTTCAACATCTATACCGGCTATCGCCAGCACAATTATCACTTTGTCATCTATGGCGCGCTGTTTCTGGGCCAGATGGAACCCGCTCTGCGCGCAAATCAGGGGATGTGGGACACCACGCCCGAAGACATGCTGCGCATAGAGAGCCCTCCAATGGCGGACTACTTCGAAAGTTACATGTCGATGGGCCCGCACATCCTGATACGCTTTGGCCGGTGGGAAGAGGCCAGGGCGCTTGAACTGCCCTCGGACCCTGACCTCTATCGCACGTTGACGGCGACCACCCATTACGCCCGTGCCATCGCCCATGCCGCCACGGATCAGGTAGCTGAGGCCGAGGCCGAGGAACAACTGTTCCTGTCTGCCAAGGCCTGCGTCCCCGAAACCCGCCTGCTGCACAACAACCGCGTGATCGATCTGTTAGAAATCGCCGGCGAGATGCTGCGTGGTGAGATCGAGTACCGAAAAGGTAACTATGAGATCGCCTATGCCCACCTGCGCCGCTCGGTCGAGTTAGACGACACGCTGCCCTATGACGAACCATGGGGGTGGATGCAGCCCACCCGCCATGCGCTGGGGGCGTTGCTGTTCGAACAGGGGCATGTGGCCGAGGCCGAAACGGTCTATCGCGAGGATTTGGGATTGGGCGGGACGCTCAGCCGCGCTTCGATCCATCCTGACAATGTCTGGAGCCTCAAGGGCCTGCATGACTGCCTGAAAGCGCGTGCTGAAACCGTTGAGATCGTTCAGATCAAACAACGGCTGGATCTAGCGCTGGCCCGGGCCGACCGTGCAGTCGGTGCGTCGTGCTTCTGCGCTCAGGCAGCAATGAGGGCTGCCGAATGAGATACGTACTGCTGTTAACTGCCCTTCTCTGCGGCCCTGCCCTTGCGGATCGTCAGTCTTTCCCTCCGGTCGATCAAGCCACGCAGGACCCGTCTCTGGTGGCCTTTCGTGATGCGCTGCTGGCCAAGGTGGCCGCGCGGGACACCGATGCAGTTGTCGCGGCAGCCTGCCCCGACATCTACCTGAGTCACGGTGGAAATGGCGGCCCGGAAGAGTTACGGGCCAATCTGACCCTCGACCCCGAGACCTTG
The DNA here is from genome assembly GCF_056536985.1 of Ruegeria sp. CH8. Lineage (NCBI taxonomy): Bacteria > Pseudomonadati > Pseudomonadota > Alphaproteobacteria > Rhodobacterales > Roseobacteraceae > Ruegeria > Ruegeria sp. CH8. The sequence continues at coordinate 52,533 of NZ_JBQFQR010000007.1, forward strand.
TCGGAAGAGTACCGCGAAAACGCGGACACCCTGCGGGACGCGTATTGGACTGATCTGGAAAACACACTCTCCCAGCCCGGTTATTTTGATGATGAGGGTGAGTTTTGGATGCCGCATCAGTGGCAGATCATCCTGCCCGCCTCGCTGGACCCGTTCATGGCCTATTTCGTCACCGGCTCAAATGTGGCTCTGCGGCAGGCGGCTGACCGCGACGCGCCAACCTTGGGTCTCATCAGCCACGAGATCGCAATCATTCGCGACTACCAGGACGACGTGGAATACCAACGCGTTCTGCTCACCGATGGAACACAAGGTTACATCCACAGAGACTACCTCTGGTCGATGGTCGGTTACCGCGTCGCGTTTGTGAAATCGGACGCGGGCGCTTGGCAACTATGTACCTTTGTCAGCGGCGATTAAGGTAACTCGTAAATCTGCGGAGAACCGTTTTCCGGGCCATCAAAAAAGACCACCACCCGGTTTTCATCAAGAGGTAATAACCCTTCAGCTTTCCAGTCAGACTCCGGTGGAACGATGTCCATCACACGCTCGGCGGCATCGGGGCCGGGCGTCCAGCGGTGCAACGAAAACGTGTCGAACCTATGCGGGCTGTTCTGATCGCAACCTTCCTCGTCTCCCTCACCCGCGGCAACTCCAGCGTCCCCCACCAGCAAAAGAAGATCATCGCCTTGGGCTTCCATACCACGAATACCGCGTCCGGGTTCGGCGTTGAGCTGCACTTCGTGTAGCTTGGCACCAGAAAAATCCTCATTCTCCAACGCGTCGAGCGTAGTTTCGGCAATCAGTACACGGGTTGGTTCATCTTCGGGATAAGGGGCGCGGAAGCCGATAAACAAGCGATCACCCACGGCGCCGACGGCTTCGATATTCAATCCATTTTGCTGCAATGGAACATTGAAGGCTGCGCTCAACTGATCGAATTTCCCAAACAGCGGCTCAAGCGATACCTCTTGTTGCGACAACGGTACCCGGGTGCCGATATGCTGCGGCGTAACCTCGCCCCAGAAAATACGCGTGTTGCGCGTTGGCGATTTGCAGCTTTTCCGCCCGCGCGAATGCGAACCCACCACGATCAGGTTATCGCCCGCGACCGTCACCCCCTCCAGATCAAAGTCCTTCAGCTCGGACTTTTCTTGTCCTTGGTTTCGGCCATGTAAACCCGCTGCCCGACGAACAGAGCGTCCTTCTCAAGCTTAAAGGTCTGAACAAAGCGCCCCTCATCGGCGGCAGCAAAACACAATCCGTTGACCATACAGGCCACACCGCTGACATTCACCGACGCGCCTCGTTCGATTTCATCGCCATGTTCTTCGTACTCTTCAAATGTTCCTGTGACATTCAGCGATTTGGGCGATTCAGCAAAAGCCGGGAGAGCGGCAAGAATAACTGTCGACATGAGCCAACGCATGCAAGTCCTCCAATACTGTCAATCAATGTTTCCAGTTTAGCACGACTTTGCTGTTGCCGCTCAGGCCTTGGTTTTTTTCTTCTCGGCCAGCACTTTTTCAGCCAGATCTCGGGCGATCGCGAAGGCTCCCTTGATCTTGTCGCTGTCCTTCTTCCAGTCGCGGCGTACGACAATTTTGTTGTCCTTGACCTTGGCCAGCCCGCGCTGGTTCTGGATGAATTCGACCAGACCCTGAGGCGACGCGAACTTGTCATTGTGGAACTGGATCGTGGCACCTTTCGGTCCGCCGTCCAGCTTGGCAATGCCCGCGCGTTTGCACATGGCCTTGATACGCACGACCAGCATCAGGGTGTTCACTTCTTTCGGCAGAGTGCCGAAGCGGTCGATCAACTCTGCAGCAAAGCCTTCTAATTCGACCTTTGTCGATAGCGATGACAGGCGGCGGTACAATCCCAGACGCACGTCCAGATCTGGCACGTAGTCCTCGGGGATCAGAACCGGAACGCCCAGATTGATCTGCGGTGCCCATTGGTCATCGGCATCCGACAGCCCCTCCATCTCACCGGCTTTGATCTTGGCAATCGCCTCTTCCAGCATCGACTGGTAGAGTTCATAGCCCACGTCGCGCATCTGACCGGACTGTTCTTCGCCCAACAGGTTGCCGGCGCCGCGAATGTCCAAATCCTGCGAAGCCAGCGTGAACCCGGCGCCCAAAGTATCCAGTGAACCCAGCACGCGCAGGCGCTTTTCGGCCGTGGCGGTCAGTTTCTGGCGGGGTTTCGTGGTCAGATAGGCATAGGCGCGGGTTTTCGACCGCCCCACCCGGCCGCGAATTTGATAGAGCTGCGCAAGGCCGAACATATCCGCCCGGTGCACAACCATCGTGTTGGCCGTGGGAATATCCAACCCGCTTTCCACAATCGTCGTGGCCAGCAGCACATCATACTTGCCGTCATAAAAAGCGTTCATCCGGCCGTCGAGCTCCCCCGCCGCCATCTGCCCGTGCGCCACCACGTAGGTCAGTTCCGGCAGTTGCTCTTTCAGGAATTCCTCGATCTCGGGCAGGTCCGAGATGCGCGGGACCACATAGAAGCTCTGTCCGCCGCGATAGTGTTCGCGCAGCAGCGCCTCGCGGATGGTGACCGCATCGAACTCGCTGACATAGGTGCGGATGGCCAAACGGTCGATGGGCGGAGTGCCGATGATCGACAGATCGCGCACACCGGTCAGCGACAGTTGCAACGTCCGAGGGATCGGCGTGGCGGTAAGGGTCAGCACATGAATGTCCGAGCGCAGTTGTTTCAGGCGCTCCTTATGGCCGACGCCGAAATGCTGTTCTTCGTCGATGATCAGAAGGCCGAGGTTATTGAAGCGTATCCCCTTAGCCAACAGTGCATGGGTGCCGATGACAATATCCACCTTGCCGCGCGCCAGCCCGTCACGGGTTTGCTGCGCCTCTTTGGTCGAGACAAAGCGCGACAGTTGCCGAACCTCCAACGGGAAGCCCCGAAAGCGCTCCTTGAACGACGCCGCGTGTTGGCGCGCCAGCAGCGTGGTCGGCGCGACGACCGCGACCTGAACGCCGGACATGGCGGCGACAAAGGCCGCGCGCATGGCGACTTCGGTCTTGCCAAAGCCCACATCACCGCAGATCAGACGATCCATCGGCGCGCCAGAGTGCATGTCTTCCATTACTTCCGAGATGGCACGCAACTGGTCATCCGTTTCCTGGTACGGAAAGCGCGCGCTGAACTCCTCCCAAGCGTGTGGGGGCGGGTCCATCACCGGGGCTTTGCGCAAGGCGCGTTCGGCGGCGATGCGGATCAGCTTGTCCGCCATCTCGCGGATGCGTTCTTTCAGCTTGGCCTTTTTGGCCTGCCATGCGCCGCCGCCCAGACGGTCCAGCAGCCCCTCGTCATGGCCGTATTTCGACAGCAGTTCGATATTCTCGACCGGAAGATACAGCTTGGCCTGTTCGGCGTATTCCAGCAACAGGCATTCATGGGCGGCACCAGCGGCGGTGACCACCTCCATCCCCTGATAGCGCCCGATGCCATGATCCACATGCACCACCAGATCGCCGGGGGAAAGCGATTGCGTCTCGGTAAGAAAGTTCTCGGCCTTGCGGCGTTTCTTGGGCTGGCGGATCAGACGGTCGCCCAGCACGTCTTGTTCGGCTATGACCGTCAGATCGGGGGTTTCAAACCCGTGTTCCAGCGCCCAAACAGCCAGATGTAGACCTCGCTTGCCCACACGAGTCCCATCGATGACGGGGATCGCCTCGGCCAGACCTTCATCCTCGATCAGCCCAGTCAGACGTTCGCGCGCGCCTTCGGAATAAGATGCAATCAGCACTGGCCCTTTTGACATCTTGTCCGTGATATGCCCGGCCAAAGCACCAAACAGGCTGATGCTTTCCTGCTGCCGTTCCGGGGCAAAGTTGCGTCCGATCCGACCACCGGCGTCGATCACTCCGGGACCGCTGGCTTGCGGTAGTGGGCTGAATTGCAGCACCCGCCGGTCGCCCACAGCCTGATCCCACGCGGCCTCGTCCAGATAGAGCAGGCCGGGCGGCGTGGGTTTATACACCGTGTCCATGCGCGAGCGGTTCTCAAGCGCCAGCCGCCGGGTTTCGTACTGATCGGCAATTGTATCCCATCGCGCAAGCCGCGCGGGCGTGACCTGATCGTCAACCGTGATGGTCGCATCCGGTAGATAGTCGAACAGAGTTTCCAATTTCTCGTGAAAGAATGGCAGCCAGTGTTCGATGCCCTGATGCTTGCGGCCTGCGCTAATGGCCTCGTACAGCGGATCGTCGGTGCCTGCGGCACCAAACTCGATGCGATAATTCTGACGGAACCGGGTGATGGCGGCTTCGTCCAGAATGACTTCGGACACCGGCGCCAGTTCCACCACGTCCAGCTTCTCGGTGGTGCGTTGTGAGACCGGATCGAACCGGCGCGCCCCATCCAGAACATCTCCGAACAGGTCCAGCCGTACGGGGCCCGATTCGCCCGGAGGGAAGATGTCTATGATTCCGCCCCTGATCGCGTAGTCACCGGGCTCCATCACCGTTGGGCTTTGTGTGAACCCCATCCGCACCAGAAAGTTCCGCAGCGCGGTTTCGTCAACGCGATGGTCCACGCGTGCGGTAAAAGCAGCCTCTCGCAACACTTCCCGCGCAGGTACGCGCTGAGTCGCGGCGTTCAGCGTGGTCAGCAGAACAAATCGGTCCGGCATCTGATGCACCAGCGCGGCCAGCGTCGCCACGCGGGCAGCAGCGATATCAGCATTGGGCGAGACACGGTCGTAAGGCAGACAATCCCATCCCGGGAAAACAAAGACCGGCATATCCGGCGCAAAGAAGGCGAGTGCGGCGCGCATCGCCTCCATCCGCTTGTCGTCGCGTGCAACGTGACAAACCGGCCCGCCGGACCGCGCGATCTCGTTCAGGACAAGCTGCGCGTCAAACCCCTCGGGGGCGCCGCCAACAGTTACGTGGTTCGGAGCCGTCATCGCCTAGCCTTTCCGAATTTCCTACCCCAGAACCCCGACCGAGAAGTTCTGATACATACCCCAAAGCGACGTGATCAAGATCGAGATCATTCCAATGATCTGCGTATAAATCCGGCAGCGGGTCAAAACCTTGCCGGTAAATTTCAGCGTCTCGTCGCCCTGCCGCAATTTCCGCGCCGCCCGGATGTTGATTAGCATCACCAGACAGACCGGGAACAACAACAAAAACACGGCCTGTGCAAATTCGACACCATAATAGAACCCAAGCATTGCCAAGCCGGTGAAGAAAAAACAGCTCAGCCCAAGTAGGACCAACCCGGATTTGTCAACGATGAAAAGAATACGATTTCCGTTGATTCGCACGATGTCCAGCAAGTCGCGCTCGGCCTGCCCGCCGACCCGTCGGGCCCGCACCAGCAGATCGAACGGAACTCCCATCGCCCAGTGGCTGGCCGACGACCACAACACGGCCAACATGATCCAGTACCACAGATTCGAAAAGCTGCGCATGTCGATGATTTCGAAAAGCGAAGAGTATAAGTCCAAGCGTCAGCCCTTTGTTCCCAGTCTTGATGGGCTGTTTCGCACAGGTGCGATCATCCTGACCCTTGAGACCACATGGAATTCATGCCACCCAATGCGGGAATATTCAAGGAGAGCGCGACATGAAACCGACCATCGCCCCCTATCCCCTGACCCGCTTTCGCCGGGCGCGCCAATCGCAGGCCCTGCGCGGGCTTGTTCGCGAAAACACGCTGACCACCGATGATCTGATCTGGCCGGTTTTCGTGCGTGACGGCGAAGGTGTGGAAGAGCCGGTGCCCTCAATGCCCGGCGTCGTGCGCCGGTCTGTTGATCTGATCGCCAAGGCCGCGGTCGAGGCGCAGGCGCTGGGAATTCCGGCGATCTGCATCTTTCCTTACACCAACCCCAGACTGAAAACCGAAGACTGCGCCGAGGCCTGGAATCCCGACAACCTGTCCAACCGTGCCATCCGAGCGATCAAAGCGGCAGCTCCGGACATTGCGGTGATGACCGACGTGGCGCTGGACCCCTACAACATCAACGGGCATGACGGGTATGTAGTCGATGGCGAAATTGTGAACGACAAAACGGTCGAGGCACTGGTCAAGATGACCCTCGCTCAGGCCGAGGCCGGTGCTGATATCATCGGCCCTTCCGACATGATGGACGGCCGCATCGGCGCGATGCGCCAAGCACTGGAAACGGCCGGGCATCAGAACGTGATGATCCTCAGCTATGCCGCAAAATACGCCAGCGCCTTTTACGGGCCGTTCCGCGATGCGGTTGGCGCGTCGGGCGCACTGACCGGAGACAAGAAAACCTATCAGATGGACCCGGCCAATTCGAACGAAGCGCTGCGCCTGATCGAACGCGACCTGACCGAGGGCGCTGACATGGTGATGATCAAGCCGGGGATGCCTTATTTGGATATCTGCCGCCGGGTGAAAGACGCTTTTGGAGCGCCAACATATGCCTATCAGGTGTCGGGCGAATACGCGATGATTCAGGCCGCCGCACAGAATGGCTGGATTGATGGTGAGAAGGTGATGCTAGAAAGCCTGCTGGCATTCAAACGCGCGGGCTGTGATGGCATCTTAACCTACTTCGCGCCCGAGGTCGCACGCATCCTTCAGAGCTAAAACCCCTAATTGTCGCGATTTTTTGCCGATTGAAGCCTGCGGTCACTCAGCTTTCCCGTGACACGCAGCCGCAATCGGCGTATTCTTGCACATAAGATCGGGATCACCCGACATATCAGGCAGTTATACAGAGAAAAAACATGAGCAGTTCCAATGCACCCCAATTGAGCCGTCGTGGCTTTGCCTTTGGCATGGCCGGATTGACGGTAACCGCAGCCTGCGGCAATGGCGTCGGCAGCACCAACGCAGCCAAGATCGACGCCCGCGTCGATGCCACGCTTGCCGAGATGTATGCGAAATATCCCAACACGGTTGAGATCGCCAATAAAGCCACTGGCATGTTGGTTATGCCCCTGATCACCGACGCCGGCCTAATCTTCTTTGGCGGCGCCTACGGTCAGGGCGCGTTGCGCATAGAAGGCGCAACAGTTGACTACTACTCCGCAATTTCCGGAACTGCCGGCCTGCAAATCGGCGCTCAGCAATATGCACATGTCCTGTTCTTCATGACGCAGGATGCACTGAATGATTTCCGCCGCTCCAGCGGATGGACTGCCGGTGCCGATATTGGCTATGTCGTTGATGCAACAGGAAGTTCCCTATCCACGGACACAACGACACTGCGTTCACCGGTGCTGGCCGTCGTATTCGGACAGGCCGGACTGAAATTCGGCGCCACGGTCGAAGGCACCAAATACACACGCATCATTCCATAACTCCGGGCTACCACGCGCCCCTCGAATGGAGCCCGTCACAGCGCCGCTGTGGCGGGTTTTTTTCTTATGGCTCTGGAATCGCGAATATTCCCGGGCTGTTCCTCTTTCGGTCAATGCGACCATCCACTAGTCTTGCCGCAATTGGAAATGGATCAGGATTAAAGGCCGCAAATGGGTTTGGTTTTTCGCTGGCTGGTGCGCATTACAACGGGTCTGATCCTGCTGGCCATGGCCGCTGTAGGGTTGGTGTATTTCCTGGCCAGCCAATCCCTACCGGACTATGATCAAACGGTTGAAGTAAGTGGGTTAACGGCCCCTGTAGAGATCATTCGCGACACTGCCAATGTCCCTCATATTCTGGCCGAGAACGACCCGGATGTGTTCTTTGGTCTTGGCTATGCCCATGCACAGGATCGCCTGTGGCAGATGACCGTCATGCGCCGCACGGCCCAAGGCCGTTTGTCCGAAATCTTCGGCACCCGCACTGTTCATATCGACAAGCTGCTGCGCCGGTTGGACTTGTACGGGCTGGCTCACCGCTCGGTCGAGGTGCAGGATGATTACACCAAAGCCGCGCTGCGTGCCTATGCCGCCGGGGTGAATGCAAGGCTGGATGAGATCAACGAGGCCGCCTTGGGCCGTGGTGCGCCCGAAATGTTTCTGTTCAACGCACCCGTGTCCCCGTGGCAGCCCGGCGACAGTATCGCAGTGATCAAACTGATGGGTTTGCAGCTGTCTGGGCATCTGCAGGATGAAGTGCTGCGTGCACGCACGTCCTTGATGCTAAACAACCCCGAACGGCTGGCCGATATCCTGCCCGACGTGCCGGGCGCAGGTATCGCTGCCCTGCCCGAATATGCCGCGCTGTTTCCCAATGTGCCGCGTTATGCTCGCGGCACGCCGACGCCCGACAGCCCGCTGTCCCCCTTCCCCAAACGCGGATTGGCCGGAGCTTCGAACGCATGGACCGCCGCACCTTCCCGTTCAGCGAGCGGTGGCACATTGCTGGCCAACGATCCCCATCTAGGCTTCACGGCACCGGGCGTCTGGTATCTGGCTCGACTGGAACTGGCCAAGGGCGGAGTGATCGGCGCGACCATCCCCGGCATTCCCGCCATCATGACGGGGCGCAGCGACCGGTTGGGCTGGGGTCTGACGTCTTCGTATCTGGACGATCAGGACGTACATATCGAACAGTTGAACCCTGAAAACCCAGAAGAATACCTGACGCCGGACGGTTACAAAACATTCCGCACTCGCCCCTCGATCATTGAGATCAAAGACCAGGCGCCGATCACCCTGACCCTGCGCTGGACGGAAAACGGCCCGGTGCTGCCCGGCAGTCACTATAATCTTGAAACGATTACACCTCCCGGCCATGTCGCGTCGCTGTCTTGGACGGCACTCAGCCCGCGTGACACATCGATGACGGCGTCGATGGCGCTGATGAATGCGGACAGCGTCCGTCAGGGCATCGATGCGGCCGAGCTGTTCATATCGCCCTCACAAAACCTGTCGCTGGTTGACAAGGACACAATCGGCCTCAAGCTCATCGGAGCGATGCCGAAACGCGACCTGCGCAACCAAAGCCGTGGCCGTATCCCAACGCCCGGCTGGCTGGCCGAAAACCTTTGGCAGGGCCGCCTGCCCTATGCAGACAACCCCGAATTCGTGGCTCCAGCGGGGGGGATTCTGGGCAACACCAACAACAAGATCATCGACCGTCCCTTCCCCGAGCATGTATCCTATGAATGGGGCGACACCCAGCGCGTGCACCGCTGGGAACGCCTGATGCAGTCGCGCGAGGTCCACACCCGCGACAGCTTTATCGAGGCGCAGCTGGATACCGTCAGTTTCACCGCCCGCTCACTTCTGCCGCTGATCGGCGCGGATTTATGGTTTACCGGAGCTTCAGCCCCCGAGGGCACACCCGAGCGCCAACGCCAGATCGCCCTATCCCTGCTGGCCGAGTGGAATGGGGAAATGAACGAACACCTCCCCGAACCGCTGATCTATGCCGCATGGTTGCGGTCGCTGCAGATCCGGCTGATCTCGGATGAATTGGGCCCGCTGGCCGCCGAATACAAGCATGTCGAGCCGTTGTTTATCGAGCGGGTCTACCGCGATATCGATGGCGCATCGGTCTGGTGTGACGTCCGCCAAAGCGCTCCGACCGAGACCTGCACCGACATGGCGCGGTTGGCACTGGACGACGCAATCATCTGGATTTCCGAAAATTACGGTGGCGCACTGGAATCCCTGCGCTGGGGCGATGCGCATCAGGCCACCCACGACCACCCGGTTTTGGGCTCGGTCCCGGTTCTGAGGTTCTTCGTCAATATCCGCCAATCCACCAGCGGTGGAGACAACACCCTTCTGCGCGGCCGCACCTCGGGCGAAGGCAAGCACCCGTTCCGCAACGTCCACGGCGCGGGTTACCGCGGTGTCTATGACTTCGCTGATCCGGACAGTTCAGTGTTTATCACCGCCACCGGTCAGTCCGGTCATTTCCTGTCGCGCTATTATGACGATCAGGCGCAGCTGTGGCGGCGGGGAGAGTACATTCCGATGTCGCTGGACCTCGATCTGGCGCGGGCTGCTGCTGTTGGTGTGACAAACTTGATCCCGCGCTGATTTCACCTGTTTCGGCAGGACCTTGCCCCTTTTTTTGGGTGCCGTGGACGCGCACCCGTCTTTTCGCCTACGATCTGGGGACCAACAAGTTGGGACCGGGGGCACAAATGGCAAGTATACGGGATAGGTTAAACAATCTCGCACGCGACTACGCAATCGCCTGGAGCTCGGGAGACCCGAACGCGGTGGCCGAATTCTTTGCGCGTGACGGGCAGATTTCGATCAACCGGAATGAGCCTATGGTCGGCCGCGAGGCGATTGCCGACGTAGCGCGGGGATTCTTTGCCGACTTTCCCGATCTGGAACTAAGATGCGATATGCTGCGATGGGCCGGAGCGCACGCAATTTTTGTCTGGACGCTGGAAGGCCATCACGCGGAAACCGGCAACCTTGTGGTCACCCGTGGCTGGGCCGAGTGGGAGCTGACCCCGGACCACAAGATCCAGTCCTCATCCGAGTGGTTCGACACGGACGACCATCAAAGACAGATTGACGGAGCTTGATCTTTAAAGCGCCGCGAACTGCGCCGCCTGCTTGTCTGTCCACAGAACGGTGATCTCAAACCCATCCTCGGTCTGCTTTTCGGACCGCACCACATCCTGCCGGAACAGCCACGCGCGCTTGTTGCCCTCGGCAAAGCCCAGCGTCAGCATCTCTTCGTGACGCGCACCCTGCAGCTTGGTAGCGATCTCGGCCAACAGAGGTTCAACCCCTTCGCCTGTCACCGCTGAAATGGCAAAGATTGCCGGATCACGGTCTGCCCGTTTAAAAGCAGCTTCGCGTTCGTCGTCGTTCAGCAGATCAATTTTGTTCCAGACCTCTAGCCGGGGTCGTTCGTCATCAACACCCAATGACGTCAGGATCGCCTCGACGTCCTGCGCCTGTGCGACGGTTTCCTCGTGGCTGATGTCGCGCACATGGACAACGATATCGGCGCCCAGAACTTCTTCGAGCGTTGCCCGGAACGCCGCGACCAGCTCTGTCGGCAGGTTCGAAATGAACCCCACAGTGTCTGACAGGATCACTTCTGGGCCGTCGGGCAATTCGACCCGGCGCATGGTTGGGTCCAACGTCGCGAACAGCATGTCCTTGGCCATTACCTCGGCCCCGGTCAGGCGGTTGAACAGCGTAGATTTTCCAGCGTTGGTATAGCCGACCAAAGCAACAATCGGATATGGCACCTTAGCACGTGCGGCGCGGTGCAGCGTTCGGGTCTTTACCACTTTCTGCAATTGTCGCCGCAGACGGACAAGTTGTTCGTCAATGGCGCGGCGGTCGGCCTCAATCTGGGTTTCACCGGGGCCACCAACAAACCCCAACCCACCCCGTTGCCGTTCAAGGTGGGTCCAGGCCCGCACCAGACGGGTACGCTGATAGCTGAGCGCCGCCATCTCGACCTGCAGCACGCCTTCGCGGGTGCGGGCGCGATCGCTGAAAATCTCCAAAATCAGGCCGGTGCGGTCGAGGATTTTAACCTTCCACGCCTTCTCAAGGTTGCGCTGCTGGACAGGCGACACAGGCCCATCGATCAGAACCAGTTCGATTTCGCTGTCGTGCAGCCGTTCGGCCAGTTCTTCGATCTTGCCGCTGCCGAACAACAGCCCGGGCTGGGCACGTTGTAGACGCACAATTTCGGACCCGATCACATCCAGATCGGGCAAAGCGGCAGCCAGTGCCACCGCCTCCTCCAGCGCCGGTTCAGGAACGCGGCGCTGTTCATCAGATTTGATTTCCGGATGCAGCACCCAAGCCCGGGTGCGCGTCCTGTCATGTTCCATCAAGAGGCGTCTTCGCCCTCATACAGGCTGATCGGCTGCGACGGCATGATCGTCGAAATCGCATGTTTGTAGACCAGCTGCGACTGTCCGTCGCGGCGCAACAATACGCAGAAATTGTCGAACCAGGTGATAACACCCTGCAATTTCACGCCGTTGATCAGGAATATTGTGACCGGGACCTTTGCTTTCCGTACATTATTCAGGAACGCGTCCTGCAGATTCTGTCTGTCCGAAGCCATATTTATTTATCTCGCCATTGTTCTTGCTACGCGCTGCGGACCAACGCGCTCCCTCTGGCTGAGTATGGAGTGGAGTTAACAGAGTTTCCAGATCAAAAATCAGTCTTTGCAAGACTGTTGAATCTTAGTCTCGCCAGAGGCTTGGCGTAATCAACGCGATGATCGCCAACGTTTCCAACCGCCCAATTACCATCGCCGCGCACATGGTCAGCTTAGCCCCGGCGGACAGGTCAACGATCCGAATTGGGATGTCCGTGGCCAGTTCGATGAGCGGGCCCGTCGTGCTCAGTGACGCAACGGTAAGTACCATCGCCTGTTCGAACCCTGCCCCCATCATTGCAAGCAGCAGATTAAACAACGCCGCCGTCAGCGCGAACATCATCAGGAAGATCCAGGCGATAAAGGCACCGTCGCTTTGAATGCGTCGGTTGCCACCACCGACACCACTGACAGACGACGGATAGATCAGGCGGTCAATCTCACGTGCACCGTTCAGGTACAGAGCAAACACGCGCAACAGTTTGACACCACCCGCAGTGGTTGCGACACCTCCGCCAATCAGGGCCATCCCCATCAGGATCAGACCTGGAGTTCCCAACCCCGAAAGTTGCTGTGCATCGTTCCAATTGGAGCTTTCGAACCCTGCAGTGGTCAGAAATGACAGGGCCGTAAACGTCATCCCCCAAAAAACGTGCATGGCTTCTACCGGATGCAGTGTACCGCCGATTTCATTGACCCCGGCCCAAACGCGGAAGAACAGCAACGTTGCAACAGCGATCACAATCGACAGGCCGATTCGAAACTCAGGGTCCTTGTCCAGCCGCGAATACCCCGTCGTGGCAGTGTCGGTGGAAAAGGTCAGCCGCGACAAGGCGAAGAACAGAAACAGAAAAAGAATCGCCTCACCGGTGATACCGGCCTGCGCCCCTTCAAGCCCCCCTACGGGCGAAATACCAGACGTAGCCATCGTGGACATGGCATGGCAGATAGCGGTCAATCCTTGCTCTCCCGCGATCAGCAGCAGCAACCAGATCACCCCCGTCAGGCCTGCGTAAACCGGTGTCAGCGTCAATGTCACCCGGATCAAACGCCCGCGCGGGTCGACCTTTTCGCTTTGCGCCACGCCCGAGACAGGGCGACCGGGCTGCCCCCGCGCTGTCACTTCGAACCCTCCAAGCGCCAGTGGCGCCAGGATGGCTGCTGCAGAAATCCACATCAGCAAACCACCCATCCAGCCCACCAAGGCGCGCCACAAATGCAAAGGTGCCGTCAGGCGGTCAGGATCGGGGAAAATGTCGGCACCTGTAGTCGAAAGTGCGCTGACCATATCGAAGTAGGCATTCAGGAAAGTCGTGTTTCCCAATGCGTCATGCAGAGGGATGGCAAGGAACAGTGGAAGGACGGTAAAGCACCCCAATAGCACCGCCAGTTGCCCCAGTGTCCCGCGGCGTGGAACTCGGCTTGACGACGCCATCGCAATTGTCGCCACCACGAACAAACCCAGCAACCCCGAATAGAAGAACGACCGCGAAGTGTCGTGGTCATCCAGTGCCAGTGCGTAGATCGCGGGGATCCACATGGCTACCGAGACGACGCCCCAGATCAGTAGAAACAGCGGCAAGCGCCGCACCAGACCGATCCGTTGTGTTCGCGTGCGCATCATCAGAAGAAATCGATCGAAACCTGCATCAGCCGTTCGACCTCGGGGACATCCTTGGTCATGGCAAAGATTGCCACCACATCTTTTTCCTCGATCCTCAGGCTGCCCGTGGGGCGCAGCAGCTCATCGCCCTTGCGAACCGCGCCCACCAAAACGCCTTCGGGGAAATCAATGTCACGCAATTTCTGACCGGCCATAGGAGAGGTCGAGAGAACCTCGGCCTCGATCACTTCAGCCTCGGCGTCGCCGATTGAGTATACCTGCCGCACCCGTCCGTGGCGAATGTGTCGCAGGATCGAGCTAACCGTGGTGGCGCGTGGGTTAATATAGGCGTCGATCCCAAGCGGACCCATCAAAGCAACCATGCTGGGATCGTTGATCAGGGCAATCGCCAGCGCGCAGCCCTCGGCCTTGGCACGTACAGCAGCCAGCATGTTGGCGCGGTCGTCATCGGTGACCGCCAGCATCGCGTCGGCGCGCTCAATCCCGGCCTCGCGCAGCAAGGCCGCATCCAGCCCGTCCCCGTTCAGAACGATGGTGCGTTCCAGCGATTCGGCGGCCAGTTCAGCGCAATGGCGATCCCGCTCAATGATCTTGGCGCGCACCCGGCTTTCGCGTTCTTCCAGCGTCCGCGCGACCTCGAGCCCGACGTTGCCGCCGCCCACGATTACCACGCGGTCCTGTTTCTTTTGCGTCTTGCCAAAGACCTCCATCGTGCGGTCCACGTCTTTGACATTGGTAAAGACATAGCATTCATCGCCGACAAACAGCTGGTCCTCGGATTCCGGAGCAAACAGGCTGCCGTCGCGCCGAACACCCACGACAATCGAGCTGAGCGTCGAGAACAGATCCGTCAGCTGGCGCAGCGGAGTGTTAATGATCGGGCAGTCTTCGTCGATGCGAATGCCCAGCAGCTGTGCCTTGCTGTCCATGAACATCTCGGTGTCGAAGGCCGACGGTGCAGACAAGCGGCGCATGGCAGCAGCGGCCACCTCGCGTTCTGGGCTGATCACCACGTCGATGGGCAAGTGATCGCGGCGGTACAGGTCCGAGTGGATCGCTTGAAGGTAGGACTTGGATCGCAGGCGCGCGATCTTGCGCTGGATCGAAAAGACGGAATGCGCCATCTGACAGGTGACCATGTTCACCTCGTCCGAATGGGTCGCGGCGATGATCATATCAGCATCCCGAGCCCCTGCCCGGTCCAGCACATCCGGATAGCTGGCAAACCCGGCGATCCCCTGCACATCCAGCGTCTCGGTCGCGCGACGCACCAGATCGGGGTTGTTGTCCACCACCGTTACGTCGTTGAGTTCGCCCGACAGGTGCCGTGCAATCTGCCAGCCAACCTGACCGGCACCGCAAATTATGACCTTCATGTTTCTGGCCCTTCTGCCTGAATTCTTTGAATGACAGATGCCCCGATAGCGGTCAATTGAATTGTCATGCCCGTAAAGCTAAGGCAAGATAAGCCTATGAAATCAGTACTTCGTTTGCTTATTCCAATGGTCGCCCTGTCCGCATGCAGCGGACCGCTTTCGCTGTACTACCGCGAGGGCGAAAGCGTATCGCGTGCACAGTCAGAGACCACGCAATGTCAGGTTCTGGCGCTTAAGGAGGTACCGGTCGCCAATCAGGTGCGGCAAAGCCCGCCCACTTACTGGCCCGGTCGCACTTATTGCGATGGCCGTGGACGGTGTTACCGTTCTGGCGGCTGGTGGCAACCGGGGCGGGTATATACCGTTGACGTCAATCAAGGGCTGCGCGATCAAGTCGAGGCTCAGTGCATGGCTAAAAAGGGTTTTCGCCCGGTCAGCCTTCCGCCCTGCAAGCAAAACGTAAGTTCGCGGGTCGCCGCAGTGCCGACAACAAAACTGCCGCCGCTGAGCACCGAGTCCTGTTACGTGAAATTCGACAACGGGTCGTTCCAGATCATCACACCCGGCCAGTCCGGATAACGACCCGGCGGATTATTCCGCCGGTTCCGGTTCATCCAGTTGCGCCACCCGTGCACCAGATTTGTTCGAGGTTACAACTCCCAGCGACTTGAGCTTGCGATGCAGCGCGCTGCGCTCCATTCCCACAAAGCTGGCGGTGCGGCTGATATTGCCGCCAAAACGGTTGATCTGGGTCAGCAGATACTCGCGCTCAAACGCCTCGCGCGCTTCGCGCAGTGGCAAGGTCGCAAGGGCTCCAGACAGTACCACGCGGCCTGAATCGTCGGTCTTTTCCTCTTCAGTCGGCAGTTCCCTGGCCTCAATCGGCCCGGTCCCATCACCCAGAATCAGCACCCGCTCAATCAGGTTCTTGAGTTGACGCACGTTGCCCGGCCAAGTCATGGTCTGCAGCAACGCAACCGCTTCTTCCGAGATTTCACGTAGGGTCAGGCCCTGAGATTCGTTGCACATTTCTATGAAATGCTGCGCCAGAACCGGGATATCCTCGCGCCGTTCCTCTAGCGACGGAACCGCGATCGGTACAACGTTCAGCCGGTGATAGAGCTCCTCGCGGAACCGGTCGGCGGCGATTTCCTCTTCCAGATCGCGATTGGTCGAAGAGATCACTCGCAGATCAACCCGCACCTTGTCCGATCCGCCAACGCGCTGGAATTGCTGATCTACCAGCACACGCAGGATTTTGGATTGCGTACCCAGAGGCATATCTGCGACCTCATCGAAGTAGACGACGCCGCCGTGGGCTTCTTCCAACAAACCGGACTCGACGCCCCGCTCCGAGGATTCCCGACCAAACAGCACTTCTTCGACACGTTCCGGTTCGATCCCGGCACAGTTCACGGTCACGAAGGGCGCGTTGGCGCGGTTGGAATGGGCATGGATGTAACGCGCGGCGATTTCCTTGCCTGATCCCGCCGGTCCGCTCAGCATCACGCGACCGTTCGATTTGGTGACCTTGTCCAACTGGCTCTGCATCGCCCGGAAGGAAGCAGATTTGCCGATCATGTCGGAACTGGTGACCTCCTTGCGTTTCAGCGAGGCATTCTCGCGGCGCAGGCGAGAGGTCTCCATCGCACGGCGGATCACCACCATCAGTTGGTCGATATTGAAGGGCTTCTCGATAAAGTCGTAAGCGCCCTGCTTGATTGCAGCCACCGCGATTTCAATATTGCCGTGGCCGGAGATAATCACCACCGGCACGTCTGGGTTGTCGCGCTTCACTGCCTTCAGGATATCGATCCCGTCCATGCGGCTATCCTTTAGCCAAATGTCCAGAATCAACAGCCCCGGCGGCTCGGAATTGATTTCGGCCATGCACTCATCCGAGTTGCCGGCCCGCCGGGTTGAATAGCCTTCGTCCTCCAGAATGTCGGACACCAGTTCGCGAATATCGCGTTCGTCATCTACGATCAGAATGTCGCTCATCTTTGGCCTGCTTTCAGTTTGTTTATATGAATTGCCTGCTTTTCTGGCGCTGCGGTCGGGGAAAGACTGCCCCCGGGCAAACGGATCACGGCCATCGCACCGAAATGGTCCTGTCCGTCAAAGACGGGCGCATCTTCTAGTGTGAGCGCTCCGCCATGTTCTTCGATAATCTTCTTGACGATAGGCAGGCCCAATCCAGTGCCCTCGTCCCGTGTGGTCACATACGGTTCAAACAGGCGCGCCCGGTCTTCGGGCAGCCCGATGCCGTTGTCTGCAATAGTGATAACTGTACCCGCGTCATCGCCAGTCACGTCCACCTTGATTTGTGGCCTTAAGTTATCTGGCGGGCCTTTTTTCTTCAGGGTTTCGATGGCCTCACCTGCATTCTTGATCAGATTTGTCAGCGCCTGGTTCAGCATCGTCGCATCCAGATCAGCCAGAATTGGATGATCCGGCAGAGAGGCGTCGATCTGCACATCCGGCTGCCCGGCCTGCTGCAACAGCACGGCCTCACGCACCAACCCGACCACGTCCTCCTCACGCCGATCCGGTTCCGGCATCCGCGCAAATTTCGAGAATTCGTCCACGATCCGCCGCAGATCATTGGTCTGCCGCACGATCACATCGGTCATGGATTCGAGGCTGTCGCAATCCTCTTCATTCAGTTTGCGAGAGAATTTCCGTTTGATCCGTTCAGCACTCAGCTGAATCGGGGTCAGCGGGTTCTTGATCTCATGCGCGATGCGCCGCGCTACGTCACCCCACGCGGCCATCCGCTGTGCGCTCACCAGATCAGTCACGTCGTCAAAGGCGACCACGTACCCTTCCAGCCCACCATCTTCGCCGCGTCGCGTCGCCATGCGAACCAGCAGGTTTTCCAAGCGCCCCTTGCGGGTAACCTTGATCTCTCCCTGAACCGCCTCCTGCCCGCTTTCCTTAAGGCTTTCGAACAGCGGCAGGAACTCGGGTACTGCGATGCCGATCGACAGCTTCTCGTCGACTTGCGCCCAGTCCAGCAGACGTTCAGCCGATCGGTTCACAAAGGTCACGCACCCGTCCGGGTCAACCCCGACGACGCCGGAGGTCACCGAGCTAAGTACCGAATCGAACAGGCGTCGACGGCGTTCGATCTGGCGAGTGTTCTCCAGAAGGGTGTCGCGTTGCCCTTTAAGCTGTCGGGTCATCTGATTGAAATAACGCCCTAACATCGCAATCTCGTCGTCGCTGGCTTCTTCGATCACCTGCACGCTCAGGTCACCTGCGCCGACTCGCTGCGCCGCAGTGGTCAATCGCCCAACCGGGCGCGACAAGCGCTCGGCGAACCACATGCCCAGTGACATCGCCGCCAGAATCAGGATCACCGCAAAGCCCAGATACAACAGACCAAATTCAAAGAGCACCCGGCCCCGATCGCTCTCGAGTTGTTGGTAGAATTGCACCGTTTCCTTGGTATCATCCAGCAGCGTCAGCAACTGGCCATCCACCTCGCGGCTGACATAGAGATACCGGTCGAGATAGGCCTGCAAAGGCACCAGCGCGCGGAATTCACTGTTTTGCCAGTCGGCTATGATCAGATACCCATTGTCCGTGGCTTCAACGAACTGTTCGGATGTTGGAGCCTCGTAGTCGAACAGGTAAGACCGATCACCGCGGGACCGGATTTCACCAATGCCGTCAATTACATAGGCCTCGCGTAGGCCGCGCTGAATCTGCGCCTGCCCCTGCGCCAAAACTTCGCGCAGTTCCGCGTCCGAAATATAGTAGTCCCGCGCACGGGCATTATCCAGAAATCGCGCTAGAACAACCGCGTCCTGCGTCAGGCCCTCGCGGTGTTCCTGTTCATAGGCCTCGGCCGCAGTCAGGGACGAGCCCACAACTTCGCGAACGCGGTCCGAAAACCACCCTTCGAGGCCGATATTCACCGTCAGGCCAGCAAAAATCGCGACTGTTACGGTTGGCACCAGCGCTAACAGCGTAAATGCGCCGATCAGACGAAGGTGCAGACGAGAACCCGCCGACTTTGCCCGACGGGCCGCGATCAGACTACCGACCTGTCCCAGAACCAGTGCGGCCACGACAAGCACATATACAAGGTCTGCAAGAAGGATCAGACGCAGCGTTGGGGCCGATGCCCCCAGATCAAATGGACCGATGACAAGATAGGTGGCCAGCGCCAAGGCAGGGCCTAGAAGAACCAGCCCCAAGGTGCCGAAATTGCGCAGTTTTCGGGATTTCCGCCACCGATTGATCGCTGGAATCGGCCCGCTCTGTGCCCGAGTTGCCACCGTCTGCCCTCATCCTGATGTGTCGCTTGCGCGACGTACCGCCATATGTCGTGGTCTTTGCCGGGTGCGAACCCGGATGCCACGGTTTGTGTGGCGATATTACATCAGTTTGCGTCGGCGTGTCACCTGAATATCGAGATCTGTAATCTTTTTCCGCAACGTATTTCGGTTTATCCCCAGAAGATCCGCACATTTCGCCTGATTTCCGCCGGTTGCGTCCAGCGCCAGTTCGATCAGCGGCGCCTCAACCTCGCGCAGGATGCGCTGATAGAGGCCCGGAGGCGGCAGAAGGTTACCGTGCAGGTCGAAATACCGACGCAGATGGCGCGCCACCGAAGCCGACAGTTTCTCCCGCTCGCCATCACCCAGAACCGGTTCTGCCTCGGGCTGGCTGCCCAACACCATCTCAACCTCGGCCTTGGAGATTTCGTCAGCGCGGCTTGTCAGGCTCAGGCGGCGGATGGCGTTTTCCAACTGCCGCACGTTGCCCGGCCAGGAATACCGCCGCACCAGTTCCACCGCATCGGGGCTGAGCCAGCGTTTGGTGCCGTGCTCGCGTTCTTCGCGCGCAAGGAAATGATCGGCCAGCAGAGTGATGTCATCTACCCGTTCCCGCAGAGCTGGCACGTGTACGGTGGCACCACATAGACGATAGTAGAGATCCTGACGCACCTGCCCACTCTCCATCGCTTCGGTCAGGTCTGATTGGCTGGTGGCCATAAAGCGCGGTACGTGATCGCCCGGCGTGTCCATCATGCGCACGATGCGGGCCTGCAACTCGTCCTCGATATCGGCGATCTCATCGATCAGCAGCGTGCCACCGCGTACCCGCGCCATAACCCGCGCAGGTCCTTCCAGATCACGCAGATCGGCCGCAGTTGCCGTTACAAACGGCAATGTTCGGCGATCCGAAAAGTCATGAATAGCACGCGCAATCAATGATTTACCGGTTCCGCTTTCACCAGAGATCATCACCGACAGATCGGTGTTCATCACCCGTGCGACCAACCGATACAGCGCTTGCATCACCGGGGTCCGCCCGACCAGAGGAAGTTCTTCGGGGCGGTCATCACTAGTCTCGACCACTTCGGCAGGCGCGCGTTGTTTCTGCTCCAACGCCCTCGCGGTGCGCTTCATCAGATCGGGCAAATCGAAGGGTTTCGGCAAATAATCATAGGCATCTGCCTCAGCCGCCTGAATCGCCGTCATGATGGTGTTCTGAGCCGAGATCACGATGACCGGCAAACCGGGCCGATCCTGCGCAATCTTAGGCAGCATCTCGAGGCCATTACCATCCGGCATGACCACGTCCGAGATCACCACATCGCCCTTGCCTTCGCCGACCCAGCGCATCAGCGTGGTCAGCGAGGATGTGGCGTGAACCTTGCACCCCGCCCGCGTCAGGGCCTGAGTCAGAACGGTGCGGATCGTGCGGTCGTCATCTGCGACCAGTACTGTGCCATCCATCGGGTGCTCTCCTTATATCTTTGCTCTTATCGGCTGTTTATGTTGCGTCTTTCGGTGCCCGCCTCAGCGAGATGCGGAACACCGTGCGACCCGGCACCGAGTCGGCGGAAATCCAGCCGTCATGGTCCGAGATGATCTTGCTGACCAGCGCCAGCCCAAGGCCAGTGCCGTTTTCCTTGCCCGACACGAAAGGGTCGAAGATGTCGCTGCGTATTTTCTCAGGCAGACCCGGCCCGTCGTCGATGATCTCGATCTGCAGTGGCAGGGAATGGCCGGAACCATCACTGCGGCGCAGGCGGAAGGAATGTTCGAAATAGGTCCTCAGGCGGATGGTTCCACCATTGGGATCAGCGGCTTCCGAGGCGTTCTTAAGTAGATTAAGGATCACCTGCAGGAACTGATCTGGGTCACCGTAGGCCAAGGGTAGAGACGGGTCATACTCTTCGATGATCTTCATATGCGCTCCAAACCCCAGCAGCGCCGAGCGGCGCGCGCGGTCCAAAACGTCGTGAATGTTGACCGGCTTGAAATCGGGTTGCGAGAGGTTCCCGAACTGCTCAACCTGCTCCAGCAGTTTCACGATTCGACGACTTTCCGCGACAATAAGATCAGTTAGTTCAAGGTCTTGCTGCGGAATGTTCATGCTCAGCAACTGTGCCGCGCCTGTGATTCCGGCCAACGGGTTCTTGATCTCATGCGCCAGCATTTCGGCCATGCCGATGGCCGACTGCGCAGCAGATTTCACCGTGTTGCCCCGCGTCATCCGCCCCGCCAATTCGCGAGGTGAGATCATCATGATCATCGACCCCGGATGCCCGACCAAAGGCGCAATCTGCAACGCGCATTGCAGCGGTGCCCGGTTACCCGACCCGGCATCCACATCGTTGACGAACAGCGGTGTGCCCTGCGCGCGCGCTCTTTCAAAAGACTCTTCCAGAGGCGCGTCCACGGCGATCTGGTCCCAGACCGGGTGTCCGATCACCGATTTGCGCGAGGCGTTCAGAAACCCTTCGCCAGCCGAGTTCACATCGGCAATCCGATCCTCGGCGTCGATGATGAAGGCCGGAACAGGCAGCGAGGTCCAGATGCTTTGATCCGAGGTCATGCTGCCACCTCCGCATCGGTACTCAGCGCATCGCCAAGCAGGCGCAGCACCTCATCCGTATAGCGTGAGGTCAGAACGGCGCGGCGCAGCGCGGGCGACGTCCCGACCTCATCCATGTACCAGCCCAGATGCTTGCGCGCGACGCGCAGACCCAGATCAGAACCGTAGAATTCCAGCATCGCCTGATAATGCGCGCGGACCATATCGATCAGATCATCGCCTTTAGGAACGCCAGGGGACGCGGCGCCGTAAAGATCGTGGCAAATCTGCGCCAGCAGCCAGGGTTTGCCCTGCGCCCCGCGTCCGACCATGACGCCGTCGGCCCCCGACTGATCCAAAGCAGTGCGCGCGGTGTCCGTGTCCACAATGTCACCATTGGCGATGACAGGGATCGAAACCGCCTCTTTCACTTCCCGGATTGCGTGCCAGTCTGCCTGACCTTTGTAGAACTGACAGCGGGTGCGGCCATGGATCGTGACCATGCAGATACCGGCCTCTTGCGCCCGCCTCGCCACGTCCGGCGCATTCAACAGGGCATCGTCCCAACCCAAACGGGTCTTCAGCGTAACTGGCACATCGACGGCCGCGACCACCGCTTCGATTAGGGTCAGCGCGTGATCCGGCGTTTTCAGCAGCGCGGACCCGGAATAGCCGTTGGTCACCTTCTTGGCCGGGCAGCCCATGTTGATATCAATTACGCGCGCGCCGCGATCAGCCACCTGCCGCGCCGCCTCGGCCATCCAGTGCGCCTCGCGTCCAGCCAGCTGCACAGCGGTGTTTTCCACATCCGCCGACAGCTCGGCCCGCTCGCGCACGCCGGGTTTGGCCTGAACCATCTCTTGACTGGCGACCATCTCGCTGACGACCATGCCCGCGCCAAAGCGCATCACCAGATCACGGAACGGCCGGTCGGTGATTCCGGCCATCGGAGCCAGCAGCACCGGCGGGTTCAGGTCTTTGTCGGCGAGTTGAAGAGTCAACGTGCTTAATCCTTGGGCAGTTGCGGCTGTGATATCGAATTGAGCGCATATGAACAACAAATCGGCGGCCATCAAGCCCGCAAAATCATCACATGCCTATTTTTTAGGCAGCTTAACGCGGGTGATTGCCTCTGCATTCACCGCACCCTAAACATTGCCCCCGAAACACCGGAGATAATGCCCCCATGACCACCGCCGCCATCATCGTCGCCGCAGGACGCGGGCTGCGCGCCGGAGGAGGTACTCCGAAACAGTGGCGCTCTCTAGGCGAACGCCGCGTCGCGGACTGGACCATTGATCGATTTCGTGGCCACGTCGACCATATTGTGCTGGTCCTGTCCGAAGATGATGGCCCTGCATGGGCCGAATTTGAAAACGCAGACCTGATTCTGGCCGCAGGAGGGAACGACCGGGCCGGTTCGGTCCGTAACGGCCTTGCCGCCCTAGCAGAGCTGGCGGTCGATCATGTCCTTATACATGACGTCGCCCGACCCTGTGTCGGACTGCAGACCATTCAGCAGGTTCTGGCCGCGTTGAACGCGCACCCGGCAGCGGCGCCGGGTCTGGCGGTGACCGACGCGCTTTGGACCGGGGACAGAGTCATTGTCACCGGAACGCAGGATCGCTCTGGCCTGTTTGCCGCACAGACACCGCAGGGTTTTCACTATGATGCCATTGTCGCGGCCCACGCCGCCCATCCCGGAGGGGCCGCAGATGACGTTGAGGTCGCTCGCGCCGCAGGGCTGGATGTGGCCATCGTGCCGGGCGATGCGGACAACATCAAAATCACACGGCCCGAGGATTTTGCCCGGGCGGAACGCATATTGGGAATGGAAATGGATGTAAGGCTGGGCAACGGGTACGACGTACATCGGTTTGGCGACGGGGATCACGTGGTCTTGTGTGGCGTGAAGGTGCCGCATGATCGTGGCCTGCAAGGGCATTCGGATGCCGACGTAGGAATGCACGCAGTGACCGACGCGATCTATGGCGCGCTGGCGCAGGGCGATATCGGACAGCACTTCCCGCCATCCGACCCGCAATGGAAAGGGGTCGCCAGCGAGATTTTTCTGCGCCACGCAGTCGAATTGGCCGGCAAGATGGGGTACGCCATCTCGAATGTCGACTGCACGCTGGTCTGCGAATACCCCAAGATCGGCCCCCACGCGCCTGCCATGCGGGACGAGATGGCGCGGATCATGGGACTGCGCGCCGATCAGGTCTCGGTCAAGGCGACCACGTCTGAACGGCTGGGATTTACTGGGCGCAGTGAGGGGATCGCCTCATTGGCCACAGCATGTCTGGTGAAATCATGAATGTCGCACGGCTGATCGGAACTGTCTGCGGCGTCGGCTACTTGCGCCCGGCACCGGGCACATGGGGATCGCTGGCTGCCCTACCCCTCGTCTGGGTCCTGCATACTATCGGTGGTTTCCCGTTGCTGGTGATCGCGACCATCGCAGTGTTTTTCGGCGGCCTTTGGGCTACCCGCGTGATGACTGAGGGTCAGGACAATCACGACCCGTCTGAAATCGTAATTGACGAAGTCGCTGGGCAGTTCATCGCGCTGTGGGCGATTTCCTATCCGTCCTGGGCGCATGGGATCGAGATCGCTGCACTCTGGCCCGGCTGGATCGTCGGGTTTCTGCTGTTCCGCTTGTTCGACAT
This sequence comes from Ruegeria sp. CH8, assembly GCF_056536985.1. Taxonomy (NCBI): domain Bacteria; kingdom Pseudomonadati; phylum Pseudomonadota; class Alphaproteobacteria; order Rhodobacterales; family Roseobacteraceae; genus Ruegeria; species Ruegeria sp. CH8. The sequence goes on from NZ_JBQFQR010000007.1 coordinate 77,054, forward strand.
CACCAAACCCGGCCCTGTCGGCTGGGCCGACCGGCGCAACGATGCGATGGGCGTGATGCTGGACGATGTGATCGCGGGTGCCTTTGCCGGGATCGGCGTGCTGATCCTTGCCGGTATCGCACATGGGATCATGGGACTATGACCGTCGCCGCGCTTCTTGACCGGGCCAAAGCACAAGGCGTGATGATTGCCACCGCCGAAAGCTGCACTGGTGGTATGGTCGCCGCGGCGCTGACCGATATCCCGGGAAGTTCCGCGGTCGTTGAACGTGGATTTGTGACCTACACCAACACCGCCAAGCAGCAGATGTTGGGCGTGCGGGCCGAGACTCTGGCCGCAAATGGTGCCGTTTCGGAACAGGTCGCGGGCGAAATGGCGGAAGGGGCGCTTAAGAACTCAAACGCGCAGCTAACCGTCTCAGTCACCGGTATCGCTGGCCCCGGCGGATCAGAGTTCAAGCCCGAAGGCCGGGTCTGCTTTGGGCTGGCTGTGGAAGGCGCCCCGACCCGCACCGAAACGGTCGATTTTGGCGCGCTTGGTCGCGAAAACGTCCGCCAGGCGGCGCGGGATCACGCACTGGAACTGCTGTCGCAGGGACTTTTCACTATCGCCTAAAAATTCGGCACACCCCGCTATTTGGCGCACACTTAATCACCGGTTAACAAAAAGCCACCAAAACAGGCGCTAACAATCGCACTTGCCTCTTTTTTCCGCGCCCGCTCTCCGCTTCAAGCCGCGCCACCCAAGCTGAAGAGGAGAACGGCCGATGAATGGAGCCGATACCGCCTGGATCATAGTGGCAACTGCCCTGGTCCTGTTCATGACATTGCCGGGTCTAGCCCTGTTTTACGGCGGCCTCGTGCGTGCCCGCAACGTGCTAAGCGTCTTCATGCACTGCTTCAGCATCGCCTGTCTTATGAGCATCCTTTGGCTGGTCGCAGGTTATTCCATCGCGTTCGGTGAGGGCACCTCGGGCCTTTGGGGCGGTCTGGGCAAGGCCTTCCTGAACGGTGTCGATGCCGACAGCCTGTCGGGCACCCTGCCCGAGGTTCTGTTCTTTGCGTTCCAGATGACCTTCGCCATCATCACCCCGGCGCTGATCGTCGGTGCCTATGTCGAACGTGTAGGCTTTGGCTTTGTGCTCACCTTCTCTGCCCTGTGGATGCTGCTGTGTTATGCACCGGTCGTCCATTGGATCTGGGGCGGCGGCATTCTGACTGACGGCGGCATTCTGGGAGAAATCGGTGTTCGCGACTTTGCAGGTGGCATCGTTGTGCACGAAACCGCCGGCCTGGCCGCGCTGATTATCGCCGTTGTTCTTGGCCCGCGCCGCAACCGCACCACCCCTCCGCACAATCCCGGCTATGTGATGATCGGGGCCGCGATGCTGTGGGTTGGCTGGTTCGGCTTCAACGGCGGTTCTCAACTTGCGGCCGATGGCGGCGCCGCGATTGCGATGACCGTCACGCATATCTCAGCTGCGACCGCGTCGCTGAGCTGGGCGCTGTACGAACGCATCAAATATGGCAAAGCCTCAATGGTCGGCTTGGTGACCGGTACGATCGCCGGTCTGGCCTCGATCACCCCGGCCTCGGGCTATGTCGATCCGGTTCAGGCGCTGATCATCGGTGCCGTGGCGGGCGTCCTGTGTCAGGAGGCCGTCAACGTCATCCGCAAAATGCTGAACATCGACGACACGCTCGACGTTTTCGCGGTGCACGGCGTTGGTGGCATCTTCGGCACCATCATGATCGCTGTCTTCGGTCTGGGCAGCTGGACCGCACAGCTGGGCGGGCTGGTGATCGTGGGTGCCTTTACGTCAATCGTGACGTTTATCCTGATCAAGGCTATTGCGCTGGTAACGCCGCTCCGCGTCGACGCCGAGACCGAGACAAACGGGCTCGATCTTTCGGTCCATGGTGAGCGCGCCTATGACATGAGCAGCTGAGCCCACCTTGGCTGCCATGTGCCCGCAAGGGCCAAAGCGGACCTCCCATCGGGGTCCGCTTTTCTTTTGCACGCAAGCCTCTCGACTCTGGGCCAAGGGTCGCGCTATCAGCCCGCAACGCCATTTTGTCCCGAGGTTGCACCATGATCCCCAGTTCTTTCCCCGATAGCACCGAAATCGCCCGCCTGACCGCGCGGATGCTGCTGGAGATCAAGGCCGTGCACTTCAGTTCGCGCGAGCCGTTTACTTTGGCGAGCGGTCTGCCCAGCCCGACCTATATCGACTGCCGCAAGCTGATCTCGTACCCGCGCATCCGCTCGACTCTGATGGATTTCCTGACCGTCACCGTGATGCGTGACGCAGGCTTCGAGGCGTTCGACAATATTGCAGGTGGTGAGACTGCGGGCATCCCGTTCGCCGCCATGGTCGCCGAGCGCATGGCCCTGCCGATGACTTATGTGCGTAAAAAACCCAAAGGTTACGGCCGTAACGCCCGCATCGAAGGCGCGATGAGCGAAGGTGAGCGTGTGCTGCTGGTCGAGGACCTGACCACCGATGGCGGTTCGAAGCTGTCCTTTGTGGATGCGATCCGCGAAACCGGTGCATCCTGTGGGCATACGGCGGTGATTTTCTACTATGGCATCTTCCCCGAGACCGAAAAAACTTTGGGCGACCACGGCGTTCAGCTGCATCACCTGTGCACCTGGTGGGACGTTCTGGCCGAGGCCAAAGCGCAAAAAGCCTTTGATCAGGAGACACTTGAGGGCGTCGAGGCCTTCTTGAACGACCCGCGCGGCTGGCAGGAAGCCCATAAACCCACGTAAAGTTCCTGTGGATTTTATGGGGATAAGTGTTTTCCGAATCGTCTTGGACTGACCCTATTTAGTCAAACCTGCCACAATGCTTACTAAATGTTGCGGCAGCTGGGATGGCATGGCAAACTGAGTAAAAGTTATCCCCATTGCGAGGGACACTTATCCCAAGGGTTATGTCATTTATCCCGACATACCCCCAGTCATTTGCAGATAGCCCAAACAGGGCCGTCACGTGTAGAACCTCGGAACGGGCAGCGGGGACAAAATGAACGAGATTAGCAGCATCGAGCAGGCAGCAGCACAGATTCAGAATGCCGAAACCATGCCGCATTCAATTGAGGCCGAGCAGCAGCTTCTGGGTGCGATCCTGACAAACAACGATCTGTATGACCGGGTGGCTTCGATTATCGGGTCCGAGCATTTCTATGACCCGGTCCATGCCCGTATCTATGAGGTCGCAGCCAACCGCATCGCCAAGAATGCGCTGGCCTCGCCTGTCACGCTGAAATCCTTCATGGCCGAAGATGAGGGCCTCAAGGAGCTGGGCGGCCCCGCTTATCTGGTCAAGCTGGCGGGTGCCTCAATCAGCGCCTTTGCAGTGCATGACTATGCCCAGATGATTTATGACCTCGCCATCCGGCGTGAGTTGATCCGGCTGGGTCGCGACATCTCGGACAAGGCGGCGCGGGTCGATGTGTCCAGCGAGCCCAAGGAACAAATCGTCGAGGCCGAGCAACAGCTCTATCAGCTTTCCGAGCAGGGCCAGACCGAACAGGGTTTTCAATCCTTCCTTAAGGCGGTCACAGAAGCCGTCAACGTCACCAACGAAGCGTACCAGCGCGGTGGTGGCATGGCAGGGATTTCCACCGGTCTGGCCGACTTGGACAAACAGTTGGGTGGTCTGCACCCATCGGACCTGATCATCCTGGCCGGTCGTCCGTCGATGGGGAAAACCTCGCTGGCGACCAACGTCGCGTTCAACGTGGCCAAGGCCTATAAGCGCGGCACTAAGCCTGACGGGTCCGAGGGTGCGATTGACGGCGGTGTCGTGGGTTTCTTCTCGCTCGAAATGAGCGCCGAGCAGCTGGCGGGCCGTGTTCTGGCCGAAGCCTCTGAAATTTCGTCGCACAAGATCCGTCAGGGCGACATGACTGAGGCCGAGTTCCGCCGCTTCGTGGACGCTGCCAAAGAACTGGAAGCCTGTCCGCTGTTCATTGACGACACCCCGGCCCTGCCGATCTCGCAACTCGCCGCCCGCGCGCGCCGGTTGAAGCGGACGCACGGGCTGGACCTGCTAGTGATCGACTATCTGCAACTCTGCCGCGGCATGGCCGACAACCGCGTCAACGAAATCGCCGAAATTTCGATGGGTATGAAAGCCATCGCCAAGGAATTGAACATCCCGGTGATCGCGCTGTCTCAGCTATCCCGTCAGGTCGAAAGCCGCGACGACAAGCGCCCGCAGCTATCAGACCTGCGGGAATCGGGCTCGATCGAACAGGATGCCGACGTGGTGATGTTCGTGTTCCGCGAGGAATACTACAAAGAACGCGAAAAGCCCGGCGATCACGAGCTGGACAAGATGGAAGAGTGGAAGCAGGCCATGGAGCGCCTGCACGGCAAGGCCGAGGTTATCGTCGGCAAACAGCGCCACGGCCCCATCGGTACGGTTGAACTCTCGTTCGAGGCACAGTTCACCCGCTTTGGAAACCTGGTCAAACCCTGGCAGCAGGACGGCCAGATCGAAAGCTACTGATCTACCACAACTCAGGCCTGTTGAACGCGCTGACACAGAGCGACGGGCCCTCAATTGGTTTCTGATCGCCACTCAAAGTTTGCCCGATCCATCCCTGCGGCATACTCAGCGGCATGGGCGGTTGGGCAACCTCTTCGGTGATCGGCTGAAACCCGGTTTTGCCGTAATAGGCCGGATCACCGTAGCTCATGACAAAATCCACCCCGTGCAGACGCAATTGCTCCAGCCCGAAACCGATCAGCTTCTGGCCGATGCCTGATTTCTGCCGGTCCGTCCGCACGGCCACCGGAGACATCAGGAAAACCTGACGCGGGTCCTGATCGTAGTGAAGCCGTGAAAACAGAATGCACCCGACCAACACGTCGCGATCCATGGCCAATACGCCCAGCAGATCATCATCAGGAGTCGTGTTCAAAAGGTCAGCCGCCAACGCGCTGACCGCGCGCCCCTCGTCCTCGCTCTCGGACGCGGTAAAGACCTCTCGGAACAGCTCTGGCAACTCGACGGCTCGGGCTTTGAAATCGGCGGTCAGGTTCAGCATGTTCGGCCTCGCTCCTGCTGGATCAACGATCCCGTTTCAACAGACGTAGTTGATCACACAGAGGACACAATGGCGAGACACAGGGCCACCTGGCAAAGGCCTTTTTCTGCCAAGGCTTTGCGACACTGGCCAAAAGCTGCGCGGTATCGCAACGATAAGCACAAGAATTGCCGTATTCCCCCTTGACCTGCCGCAATCCAATGTCATGAACAGCACCATGAGTACCGCACGTTTGACGATCAATCTTCAGGCGCTGGCCAGCAACTGGCGGGCGCTCAACGCAAAAACGGATGTCGAGACCGGCGCCGTGGTGAAAGCTGATGCCTACGGCCTGGGTTCCGAGCCGGTATCCGCAACCCTGGCCGAGGAAGGCGTCCGCAAGTTTTTCGTCGCCGTTGCCGAAGAAGGCGTCGCCGTGCGAAAGGCCATTGGCCCCGGCCCGATGATCGGCGTGTTCTCAGGCCATATGGAAGGTGACACCGATCTGCTGCGCGATCATGACCTGACGCCGCTGATCAATTCGCCCGAACAATTTCTACGCCACCAGCAAGCATTGCCGGACCACCCCTTTGGCATCCAACTGGACAGCGGCATGAACCGTCTGGGTCTGGAACCCGCCGACTGGGCTGAACTGCGCCCCAAGGCGGAGCCTCTGAACCCTGCGGTGGTCATGTCACATTTGGCCTGCTCGGACGAACCCGAGCACCCGATGAACCGCCAGCAGTTGAAAACCTTCCGTGAGATGACAGACGGCGTCAGCGCACCTCGGTCGCTGGCGGCCACCGGAGGCACATTGCTGGGTCCCGAATTCCACTTCGACTTCTGCCGTCCTGGCGTTGGCCTTTACGGCGGCATGCCCTTTGCCGACGCCAAACCCGTGGTGACGGTCGACCTGCCCGTCGTTCAGGTGCGCGCGGTCGAGGTCGGAGAATCCGTTGGCTACGGCAACAGCTGGGTCGCGAGGCGCCCGTCACGTATCGCCACCGTGGCCGCAGGTTATGCTGACGGCCTGCACCGCGCCATCGGCGGTGGCATCGATACTTTTGCTGGTGGCAAGCCCTGCCCCGTTGTTGGCCGCATCTCAATGGACCTGATCACCGTCGACGTCACCGACTTGCCCGAAGACCCCGAACGCCTGCGCATCCTGAACGGCCACCAGACCGTCGATGATCTGGCCGAGGCTGCGGGCACCATCGGCTACGAAATCCTCACCTCGCTTGGCGCGCGCTATTCCCGGGGCTACGTGGAATGAACCCTCTCAACCTGCTGGGCGGTCTGGGCCGGGCGGTCCTTGCGCTATTCGCCACATTCGGCAAAGTTGCGCTGTTTTCGGTGGATGCGATCTCGCACATCTTTCGCCCGCCCTACTACCCGCGTGAGTTTCTGGTCGCGCTGATGAATATCGGCTGGCTGTCACTGCCGGTCGTTGGCATGACCGCCATCTTCACCGGCGGCGCACTGGCCCTGCAGATCTACGCCGGTGGCGCCCGTTTCAATGCCGAGGCTGTGGTGCCGCAGATCGTTGCCATCGGTATGGTGCGCGAACTGGGCCCCGTGCTGGTCGGCCTGATGATCGCGGCGCGCGTGACCTCTTCGATCGCCGCTGAGATCGCCACCATGAAAGTGACCGAGCAGATCGACGCGCTGGTTACCCTGTCGACGCACCCGATGAAATACCTGACCGCCCCGCGCGTTCTGGCCGCGCTGATCACCGTTCCCCTGCTGGTGGGTATCGGAGACATCATCGGCATCGCTGGCGGCTATGTGGTTGCGACCCAGAATCTGGGCTTTAACCCGGCAAACTACCTTTCAAACACAGTTAACTTCCTTGAAATGCGCGACATCGTATCGTCGCTCGTCAAAGGGGCTGCTTTCGGCCTGATCGCAGCGATCATGGGCTGTTACTACGGCATGGATTCCGGCCGAGGCGCGCAGGGCGTGGGTCGGGCCACGAAATCCTCGGTCGAATCCGCCGCGATCATGATACTGGCCGCCAACTTCATTCTGACAGGGGTGTTCTTCTCGCTATGATCCGGATGGAGAACGTACATAAAGCCTTTGGCGACAACCACGTGTTGCAAGGCATGAGCCTTGAGATCCCCAAGGGTACCTCGATGGTCATTATCGGCGGTTCGGGCACCGGTAAATCCGTGGCGCTGAAATGTATTCTGGGTCTGATCAAGCCCGACAGCGGAATGATCTACGTCGACGGCAAGGATGCCACCAAGGGTGACCGCGATAGGTTCCTGGCCCGGTTCGGGATGCTGTTTCAGGGTGCGGCGCTGTTTGACTCGCTGCCCGTCTGGCAGAATGTCAGCTTCCGCCTGCTGCGTGGCCCGCTGAAACGCCCGCCGGAATATGCCCGCGAGATCGCCATCGAGAAACTGCGCCGCGTAGGTCTGAAATCCGACGTGGCCGATCGGTTCCCTTCAGAACTGTCCGGTGGCATGCAGAAACGCGTCGGCCTCGCCCGCGCTATCGCCGCCGAGCCCGAGATCATATTCTTCGACGAGCCCACCACGGGGCTGGACCCGATCATGTCCGGCGTCATCAACGACCTGATCCGCGAGATCGTGACCGAAATGGGCGCCACCGCGATGACCATCACCCACGACATGAGCTCGGTCCGCGCGATTGCCGACAACGTGGCGATGCTGCACGGAGGCGTCATCCAATGGACCGGCCCGGTCGGCCAGATGGACGCCTCGGGTGATCCGTATGTTGAGCAGTTTATCAGCGGAAGTGCAGAGGGGCCGATTGAGGCGGTGCGTTAAGTTCACGCCCCAACCATCCAAAGCTTCGCCTTTTCCAAGACTTGATCAGGTAATTCCTCAGCGCGGCGTGACACTAGGTTCAACAAAACACACTTAAATACCGTGATGAAAGCCGTTTCACCATCGGCAACTTTTTTGAGCCTGTGCCGGAATGTCACTGATTTAGTGCCAATCTCAAGAATTTCAGTCTCCATTTGGATTGCTTCGCCGGCGCCAAGTTCTGATTGGAAGTTGCTTGTTGCATGCACAACAGCGAAGGATAGTTTTCTACCGCTGCGCATATCATCTGCGGTAAGTCCCATTTCTGCTTGCAAAGCGAACACCGCATCCGAACTAGCCGCAAAGTACTTTGAAACGTTCATATGACCCAAAAAATCGCAATCAGAGGGATCGACGACCGATTTAAAAGCTAAATAAGCTGCCATAGAGTTAAACTCCTTGTCGAATACTGTGACATGTCTTTTTTTGTTTAAGTTAACACATACTTGTTCCTAACGACCCTTACGAACCGGTTCGACCAATAGACGTATATGACCCTCCGCCTCGCCACCCTCTCCCTTCTGATCCTATACCCCATCGCATGGTTCGCCCCGCTGATGCGCGCAGGGCTTCTCCCAATCTTCGGCCTGTCGGAAATCAGCGTCATCACCGGCCTGCAATCCCTGTGGAAGTCGGACGTCTTTCTGGCGCTGATCGTCACCGTCTTCGCCCTCTTCGCGCCCTACATCAAAACCATCGGCACCGCCCTGATCCAATGGGACCTGCTGGATACCCGCGTCCAACCTGCGCTGAACATTCTCGGCAAGCTGGCCATGGCCGACATCTTCCTGATCGCGCTTTACATCACTTTGGCCAAGGGCATCTCCTACGCGACCATTGAGACCGCATGGGGTCTTTACCTGTTCACGGCCTGCATTCTGGCGTCGATCGCACTGGGCCACATTACCGAAATGACACGCAGTTCACGAAATTCTCAGAGCTAATTGATTGAAAACGTTTATCTGAGTATCATCTTATTATTTAGAGCAGTGAAAATTTGTAGTTTACGGGCCCGCGGCGGATCATTCTGCGTGTTTTAGGTGTCTCCGCTTGGGCTTGGTGTTAACCGGTTCCAGAAGGAGTTCGTCGATCATGACTGCCCTCCATAACATAACATTGCAATTTCAGAATGCCTTTTTAAGACTGACATTTTTACTGATATGCGTAGCCGCATTGGCTTCCGTTTCAGCTACACTTCTTTCGGCCTTTGGTGTATTGCCCTGGCTTTCGATGCAGGCCGGTTTCGGCGACGGCCAAGTCACCGACGCCGGGATGTTCATTCAGATCGGGTTGACCGCGCTGATTCTCATGCTGGCATTTTACCTGCCTGCCAATGCGCGGATGATGGCGCTGGAAAACAATCATCGTAAGTTCGCGCTGAACATGCACGATATTTCGTCCGCCTATCAGATGGCCCATGCCGCAGACCGCGAAGGTTTGTTCATGATGTCATCCGAATTCGATGCGGTCAAAGAGCGCATGGGTTTTCTCCGCCAGCACCCCGACCTGCAATCGCTTGAACCTGAGATTCTGGAATTGGCCGCGCAGATGAGTCAGATCAGCCAGGAGTTGGCTGAAACCTATGGTGACGCGCGGGTCAACCGCGCCCGGACTTTCCTGCAACAGCGTCAGGAGGAGATTGAGCTGTTCCAGAAGCGCTTGCAAGAAGCGCAGGTGATCCAAAGCGAATTGCGCCAATGGACGCGGGATGTCGAGTTAGAGGAATCCATCGCCAAATCCCAACTGTCCCGTTTGCGTGATGAACTATTCGAACTGCTGCCCGAATTGTCGGCTCAATTGCAGACCCCTCCAAAAGACAACACGTCCAAGGCCTCCAGCGTTATTGCCATGTCACGCCCGCCCCGCGCTGCAGAGTAGGCGCGCAAGCGCCCGCCGCGGACGATGGGCCCCTCGGGGCTTGAGGACACGGTAACCCACCTGCCGAGATGAAAGCCCTGCAAGGGCTTGAAGAACCGCACGACCTCGGGCACCAAGGCCGCATGGCAAAGACGACTTTCTCTTGCTCGGCTTGTGGCGCGTCCCATTCGCGTTGGTCCGGGCGTTGTGACGCATGCGGTGAATGGAACACAATCACCCAGGACTTCCCCCTTTCCGCTGGCCCCGCTAAAAAATCCCTCGGTGGCAAACGCGGCCAGTCCATCGCACTCACCGACCTTTCCACCGAGGAAACACCTCCACCCCGCACCCTCTGCGGGGTCGAGGAACTGGACCGCGTGTTGGGCGGCGGCCTCGTCCCCGCCTCGGCACTGCTGGTGGGCGGAGACCCCGGCATCGGCAAATCCACCCTCCTGCTGCAGGCCGCAGCTAGGTTTTCCCGCGCAGGTGTTAAAACAATCTATGTCTCGGGCGAGGAAGCCTGCGCGCAGGTCCGGATGCGTGCGCGTCGTCTGGGGCTAGAGGACGCGCCGGTCCAGCTGGCCGCCGAAACCAACCTGCGGAACATCCTGACGACGCTCGAGGCGGAAAAGCCCGGCCTTGCCATCATCGACTCGATTCAGACGATGTGGGCTGACAACGTGGACAGTGCCCCCGGCTCGGTGTCACAAGTCCGGGCCGCTGCGCATGAATTGACCACGTTTGCGAAACGGCACGGCGTGTCGATCATTATGGTTGGCCACGTCACCAAAGAAGGTCAGATTGCTGGCCCCCGCGTGGTCGAGCATATGGTCGACACCGTGCTCTACTTCGAAGGCGAACGCGGCCACCAATTCCGAATTTTGCGCGCCGTTAAAAATCGCTTTGGCCCCGCTGACGAGATCGGCGTCTTCGAGATGACCGGCAAAGGGTTGGCACAGGTCACTAACCCCTCGGCTCTGTTCCTTTCAGAACGCGGTACACCCAGCCCCGGATCTGCCGTTTTCGCCGGCATCGAAGGCACACGCCCTGTTCTGGTTGAATTGCAAGCACTGGTCGCACCGTCACCCCATTCCCAACCCCGCCGCACCGTCGTGGGGTGGGACAGCGGACGGTTGGCCATGATCCTCGCCGTGCTAGAGGCCCGCTGTAGCATCCCTTTTGCCGGGCTCGATGTCTATTTGAACGTTGCCGGAGGGTTGAAGGTCAGTGAACCTGCCGCTGATCTTGCCGTGGCCGCGGCGCTGCTGAGTGCCCGAGAAGACACAGCCCTGCCCGCAGATACAGTTGTTTTTGGAGAAATCTCGTTATCCGGAGCACTTAGACCTGCCCCTCAGACCGAAAACAGGTTGAAAGAAGCCCAAAAACTTGGTTTCACGTCGGCAATCGCTCCGGCCGGCGGTAAAACCGGCACTGTGGCAGGTCTGACACTTACCCGACCCTCTGATTTGGTGGGGTTTGTTGGAGAAACCTTCGGAGCAGGTTAGGATAACGCCTTGAGGGGCAGAAAAAACTACGGGCGAGGGCCATGGAAGGTTTTACAATAATCGACGGGGTGGTTGCCCTGATCATCGTCGTGTCGGGCCTTCTGGCCTATTCACGCGGTTTTTTGCGCGAAGTTTTGGCCATCGCGGGCTGGGTAGCAGCTGCAGTTCTTGCCTTCATCTTTGCGCCCCAAGCGGTACCGCTGGTTAAAGAGATCCCAGTGGTCGGAGATTTCCTGCGCGACAGCTGTGAACTTTCGGTGATAACGGGCTTCGCAGCTGTTTTTGCCATCGCACTGATCGTAGTCAGCATTTTTACGCCGCTGTTCTCGTCGATCGTTCAACGTTCAGCCCTTGGTGGGTTGGACCAGGCGCTTGGCTTCTTCTTCGGAATCGCGCGCGGTATCCTTTTGGTTGCCATCGCCTTCTTTGTTTACGACACCGTGATGACCGGCCAATCCTACACAATCGTTGATGAAAGCCGTTCAGCCAAAGTGTTCGAGCAGTTCAGCGATCGGATCGAAGAGCAGAACCCTGAACAGGCCCTGGGCTGGGTCACGCAGCAATATGAAGAATTGGTCGCAAGCTGCAGCGCTGGTACTGATGCCACGCAAGAGCCAACCGCGCCGACCACCGAGGAAACGGCCCCTTCAACCACCGAATAACGAAAAAGCCCGGTTTTGACCGGGCTTTTTTCTGTTGCGCGACGGGTATTAACTGACAAACCCCTCGCCCGCGCAGACAGTGCATCTGATAGTTTTCAGCCCGAAACAACCGTTGCAACGGTCAAAGATCGGCTTTCCGAGAACATCTCTGCTTTTAAACACCTCTCCGGCTCCGTTGCAGATTGGACAGGGTGCGCGGCCCATCCCCCGGCAACGGTGACACCGGCGCTTTACAGGTTCTTCCTTTTTTTTCCCTTGCTTGTGTTCCCACATAGCTAAGCCCCAATCGATCCCGCTTTGCGAAAAAACTTTTTTCGAGCGCAATGACAGCACAAGCCTGCAAACATGTCACCTTTTGTTACCGTGTCGGTTAAAATCCACCTTAGAGAAACGTCAATTGTGATCCTTTGATGACACAGGCCACATAAGGCATTATGTGGAGGCCGAACTGACATGGAATCGGAGCCACCGATCTTGCTGACCCTGTTTACTTTCGCGCTCGCCCTCGTGACGATAGCGCGTCTGCACCAACAGCCGGGATGGTGGCAAGGCGTACAGGTACACCCATGCAGATGTTCAGATCATCATCGCTAGTCAAAACGTCGTAGAAGTTGGAGCCCGTACATGTGTGGGATTTTGGGGATCGCAAGCAGGACGCATGATGTCTTTGCGGAAATCTATGACGGGCTGCTGATGCTGCAGCACCGGGGTCAGGACGCCTCGGGCATCGTCACCTATAACGATGAATTCTTCCGTGAGAAGAAAGCCAACGGTCTGGTCAAGGATGTGTTCAACGCCCAAGACGCCGAAACCTTGTTGGGCAAAGTCGGAATGGGACATGTTCGCTACCCCACCGCAGGGTCGCTCAGTGCGTCCGAAGCACAGCCATTCTTCGTAAACGCGCCTTATGGCATCTATCTGGTCCACAACGGCAACATCACCAACACCGCTGAACAGCGCGAGAAGGTGACCGCGAAGTACAGCCGCCATCTGCGCACCACGTCGGATTCGGAAATCCTGCTGAACGTACTCGCCGACAAAGTGGCCGATGCGATCAAGGTCAATGGGAATGCCGAGCCGATCCGCAATCTCTTTGCCGGTGTGAAGATGACAATGGAACGGGTTCAGGGTGCCTATTCGGTGATCTGTCTGGTCGCCGGTGTCGGAATGCTGGCCTTCCGCGACCCCTATGGCATTCGCCCGCTGTCCGTCGCCAAGCGCGATGTCGATGGCGAAGGTGATGACTATGCTTTTGCCTCGGAAGACGTGGCCTTTGGCATCAACGGCTTTGACAAGCTGCGCGACGTCAAACCCGGTGAGGCGATCCTGATCGATCTGGACGGTAACATGCACACGTTCCAGGCCGTCGAAGGGCAGCTTACGCCGTGCATCTTTGAATATGTCTACCTCGCCCGCCCGGATTCGTTGCTGGATGGCGTTTCTGTCTACAAAACCCAGATGCGTATGGGGCAGACCTTGGCCCGCCAGATTGAGGCCGCTGGCCTTGATATCGACCGTATTATTCCCGTGCCCGACAGCGCCCGCCCTGTGGCGCTCGAGGTCGCGAAGGCGATTGGCATTCCTTACCGCGAAGGGCTGGTCAAGAATCGCTATGTCGGTCGAACCTTCATCATGCCCGGTCAGGAAGAGCGTCAGAAGTCGGTGCGCCGAAAGCTGAACGCGGTACCGCTGGAGTTCAAGGATCACAACGTGCTGCTGATCGACGATTCGATCGTGCGTGGCAACACGATCAAAAAGATCGTGCAGATGTGCCGCGAGGCCGGTGCTAAGAAAGTCTACATCGCAAGCGCCTCACCGCCTGTTAAGTTCCCGAATGTCTACGGCATCGACATGCCCACCAAGCATGAGCTTATCGCCAATGGCAAAGAGATCGAGGAAATCCGGCAGGAACTGGGTGCTGACGCCCTGTTCTATCAGGAACTCGACGACCTGATTTGGGCTGCACAGGAAGGCAACCCCGAGATTAAGGCTTTCGACTGCTCCTGTTTTGATGGCAACTACATCACCGGCAGCGTCAGCGACGACTATCTGGACAGCCTGGAAAACAGCAGTCGCGTCAGCAAAAAACGCGAAGACATGCAGGTACCCGGCGGTTCATGGAACGGCGCGAAGCTGGCATCCGGGTAAGTTCACAACCCGAATCAATACCGTAAATGGCCCGCTTCGCGTGAGTGAAGCGGGCCATTTTCTTTCGGGTTTTACGACCGATGAGTGGGATTTCGCGCACAACCCTTCGATGAAGAAATTGCAATCGCAATGGCTTCGGTGGAGATGTGGAACCGGCCGATTTCCTGCCTTTCAACTGGGGTTTTAGTCGTGGTTCCGGTTTGCTAGGCCACCCGCAACCATCCACTCATAATAGGGATCTGGTCGCTGCAACTGGGGCCAAAAAATCAATGTCAAACTCAACCGTCAAAAGTGCGGCCACCCAAAAGGGCGCGCTGAACAAAAACTCTGTGTCCGTACTGGGCGTATTTGGCCCAAAATCGGACATGCGCGCGCTGGTTCGCATGTCTTCGGGACGCGTGAAAGAAATCAAGCCTGGAAGCAGGGTATCAACTGGCACCGTTATTGCTATTGATGCCGATGGCGTGATGCTGCGACAAAGCGGCCAGACCAAACGGATCACCATTCCCGGCAGCTAAACTGGCTTGACGCCCTGCGTGCAGGGGTTCAAACCGCTGTTATGACAGATCAGAATAAAATTGCCCTCGTCACCGGGGCCTCTCGCGGGCTGGGCGCTGCCCTGGCCGAAGCTCTGGCACCTGAATATCACATCGTCGCTGTCGCCCGCACCACAGGCGGATTGGAAGAGCTGGATGACCGTATTCAGGCCAAAGGTGGTGCGGCTACGCTTGCCCCCATGGACATCGCCGATCCGAATGCCATGGCGACCCTGTGCCGGGGTATTCATGACCGTTGGGGTAAAGTTGATCTGTGGCTGCACACGGCGGTCCACACCTCGGCCCTGACGCCCACGCATTTCATCGACCCCAAGGAATGGACCAAAGCCGTCAACACTAACGCCACGGCCACGTCGGTCCTGATCCCCTACATCGCCCCCCTGCTGGGAGAGACCGGTCACGCGGTGTTCTTCGATGACCCCAAAGCGGGCGAGAAATTCTATGGCATCTACGGTGCAACCAAGGCGGCGCAGATAGCGCTGGCGCGCAGCTGGGCGCTTGAGACCGAACGCACCGGCCCACGGGTGACAATTGTCGAACCCAAGCCGATGCCAACGGCTGTGCGCGCTCGTTTTCATCCCGGCGAAGATCGGGATGTATTGACCAGCACTGCGGATGAGGCCGCGCGCATTCTGACCCTGCTGTAAGAAATGGCCCTTTGGGCTATGCCTCCGGCGGGAGTATTTGGGAAAAGATAAAGCGGGCGGGTTACGCGATATGTACGCCGTTGCGCCCAGCTAGATCGACGAAAAACTGCCACGCCACGCGGCCCGAACGTGCGCCGCGTGTGGCCTGCCATTCGATGGCTTCGGCGCGCATAGTCTCAGGAGCAACTGAGACCCCATAGGCCGCGCAATAGCGGTCGATCATGGCTAAGTATTCATCCTGATCACAGGGGTGGAAACCCAGCCACAAACCGAACCGATCAGACAGTGAGACCTTTTCTTCGACGGCTTCGGACGGGTTGATGGCGCTGGAGCGTTCGTTCTCGATCATGTCCCGCGGCATCAGGTGGCGCCGGTTCGAGGTGGCGTAGAAAACGACGTTTTCAGGGCGGCCTTCGATGCCACCGTCCAGCACAGCTTTGAGCGATTTGTAATGCTGGTCGTCATGGCTGAAGGACAGGTCATCGCAGAACAGGATGAACCGGTGCGGCGCGGCGCGCAGATGGTTCAGCAGGCGCGCGACCGACCCCATGTCTTCACGCTGTAGTTCCACCAGCTTCAAGTCCGGGAAATCCGCCTGCAACGTGCCATGGACCGCTTTGACGAGGCTGGATTTGCCCATCCCCCGCGCGCCCCAAAGCAAGGCGTTATTGGCCTTGAAACCAGCCGCAAAGCGCCGTGTGTTGTCCAGCAACGTATCGCGGGATCGGTTGATACCGACCAGCAGCTCCAGATCGACGCGGTTTACCTGCGTCACCGGTTCCAGCCGATCCGGCTCTACATGCCAGACAAAGGCCGGGGCTGCGGCAAAATCCGGTGTGGCCAGAGGGGCTGGCGCCATACGCTCCAGCGCGTCAGCGATACGGTTCAGGGCTTGGTCGTCCATTGGGGCCTCCGGTCGTGTCTTGCGGGGTTCAAACCATGTTCCGCCACCCGCAACAAGTACCGCAAACGAAAAAGGCGCGCCGTATCGGGCGCGCCTGATCCTTTTGAGTCCGGCCAGCTTACTTGCCGTCTTCTTCTTTTACGATCTCTTCGTCCGCCTCTTCTTCGTCATCATAGTAGCCGTCTGCGCGCAGTTGTTCCTCGCGCTTTTTCTCGACCCGAGCGACGAGGAAGATCGACACCTCGTAAAGCCCATAGACCACCACAAAGAGGATGATCTGCGTGATCACGTCCGGCGGGGTGACCAGCGCCGCCAGCACCAGAATAGCAACCACGGCGTATTTGCGCACCGAGCCTAGCCCTTCGGCGGTGACCAGCCCCGCCTTGCCCATCAACGTTAGCAAAACGGGCAGTTGGAAGCACAAACCAAAGGCCACGATGAATTTGATCGTCAGGTTCAGATATTCCTGTGCCGAGCCCTGGAACACCACGCTCAACGGTGCTGCGGTTGCACCCTCGGTTACGGCCTCACCTTCGGCCCCGAATTGCTGGAAGCCAAGGAAGAAGTCATAGGCCAGCGGCGTGACCACGTAGAAGGCAAAGCTTGCGCCCAGCAGGAACATGAAGGGCGAGGCCAGCATGAACGGTAGGAACGCGTTCTTTTCCGACTTGTACAAGCCCGGCGCCACAAACCGCCACATCTGCATCCCGATATAGGGAAAGGCCAGAATGAAGCCGCCCAGCAGCGAGACTTTGATGGCGACAAAGAAGCCCTCTTGCGGCGAGATGAAGATCAACCCGCAATCCTGTCCCCGTTCAGCCAGAACACTGCACAAGGGGTTCGTCAGGAAGTTAAAGAGGGGCGTGGCCACCGTAAAGCAGATGATCATCCCAACCAGAAACGCCACGACGCAGTGAATCAACCGCGTGCGCAACTCCGCCAAGTGCTCGATCAATGGGGCCGAGCTGTCCTCGATCTCGTCGGTTTTGGTCATGTCTTGCTTTCGGTTTTCAGCGCGGCTTCAGCCTCTTCAGCCTTGGCCAGTGCATCAGCAGCTTCCTTGGCCTTGCGCTCGGCAGCAGCACGAGCGGTCGAGGCCTGAATCTTCTTGGCCTGCTCGGCCCGTTCAGCGGCCAGTTTGCCGGTTTCGCTGTCGGGGTCGAACTTGGTCGGGTCGATGCTTTTCGCCAGATCCTGCGCGGCCTCTTTCACACCGTCCATGGCGCTGCCCACCGGGTTGGTGGCCGCGTTGAGACCTTTCTTGATCTCGTTCACGCCCGCCTGATCGGCTGCTTCGTTCATGGCGCTGGAAAACTCGCGCGCCATGCCGCGGGCCTTGCCGACAAAGCGACCGACATTGCGAAACAGCACCGGCAGGTCCTTTGGCCCCACAACGATCAGGGCAACAACGCCGATGACCAGAAGCTCGGTCCAGCCCAGATCAAACATCTGAGCTTAGACCTTGTCTTTGTCGGTCTCGGGGGTGACGTCCTTGGCCACTTCGGCAGCGTCTTGCTCCAGCTCGTCCGCGCCTTCTTTTACGCCGCGCTTGAACGAGGTGATGCCCTTACCCACTTCACCCATCAGCGAGCTGATTTTGCCGCGGCCAAACAGCACCAGCACCACAACGGCGATCAGCAGAAGACCGGGAAGGCCGATATTGTTAAGCATGTCTTTTCTCCTTAGTACGTCGACGCCACGCGCCGGGAATGTTGTCTGGCACCGTGTCTACGCCCACAAACCGTCGCGCAAAAGTGAGGTAAGTCAATTCCACGCCGAATTGTGAACGGTTCCCACGTTTTTTGGCGACTGGCCTTTCTCAACTGACAGGTTTATGTCAGTTGCAAGTTAATAGTTAGAGGGCATCGAAACCTGGTCAACGGAGATTCAAATGACCCATGTTGCAGAAATCGTCACCTTTACCCTCGCCAATGGCACCTCGGCGGAAGAGTTCGTAAAACTCAGCCAGGCTTCCGAGGCGTTCGTCCGCTCGGCGCCAGGCTTTACCCATCGGCAGCTGAGCCAGGGCGAAGATGGCCGCTGGACCGACTATGTGGTTTGGACAGACATGAAAGCCGCCAAGAACGCCGCCGCACAGTTCCCGCAACAGGACTTTTGTGCGGGTTTGATGGCCGCCATCAACCCCGAAAGCATCCAGATGCGTCATGAGAATGTGCTATGGAACATGACCGCCTAAGCGCGGTTCGGACGGCGTTTCATGCGCCGCACTGACCGCTTATTTGATATCGTCCAGATCCTGCGCGACGGCAAACTGCACCGCGCGCAGGACATCGCGGACCGGCTCGAAGTGTCGGTTCGCACGATCTATCGCGACATGGACACTCTGGTTGCGTCTGGCGTTCCGGTCGAGGGCGAACGCGGCGTCGGCTATATGGTGCGCGAACAGATCACCCTGCCACCGTTAAACCTGACACCTGCAGAGTTGGAGGCGCTAAACCTTGGAATGGCCATCGTGGCCGAAGCTGCCGATCCTGACCTGAAAGCAGCAGCCGAGTCGCTCGCCGATAAGATCGATGCAGTCTTGCCCACTCAGGTGGTGGCCGAGGCGGATACGTGGAAATTCGCCGTCTATCCTTTTGCAGATGCCGCACGCGGATTGGCGCACATGGCCCCGATCCGGACCGCCATCAAGTCCCGTCAGAAACTACATCTCTCCTATCGTAGGATTGATGGTGTTCTGACCAAGCGCGCCATCCGCCCCCTGCACATGGAATACTGGGGGCGCGTCTGGACTCTGACGGCCTGGTGCGAGTTACGAGAAGGCTTTCGCGTCTTCCGCATCGACCTGATCGAAGCCGTCGAGCCGCTGCCGGAGATTTTCGCCGACGAACCCGGCAAGCGTTTGAGCGACTTCGATCCTCACGCCTGACCGACTTCATCTTTTCCCAAATACTTCCGCCGGAGGCATGGCCCGGAACGGGCCATTTCCGTCACTTCAGGTAAGGCTCGGGATCAACCGACTCAAACCCCTTGCGCACTTCAAAATGGACATAGGAGTTTTCCCCACCACGCAACGACGCGATCTGTTGCCCACGGCGCACCCGGTCGCCCTTCTTGACCGTGGCCTTGTCGACATTCGCGTAGACAGTGAGAAGGTCACTATTGTGCTTGATCACGATGATTGGCACCTGATCGGCATCCGCGGTGATCGCCGCAACTGTTCCGGCCTCAGCGGCTTTGACCGGCGCGCCCGGTCCGGCTGCGATGTCGATGCCTTCGTTCTTGCCTTTGTCATACGTCCGGATGATCGTCCCCGCCACCGGCAAACCAAGAGCCGAGTTGCTCTGGCTGGTCGGCGGTTCTGCGGTCACATCAGGTGCTGGCGTGGCTGGTGCGATCACCTCGTCAGGCAAAGGTTGCGTGGCGCTCGGAGGTGTCGGTGTGGGCGACCCCTGCCCCGGCTGCGTCACATTGGTGGCGGGTACAGCCACTTGCTGTGGCGCGGGCTGGTTCTTGATCGGAATCAGCAGGAACTGGTCCTCGCGCACGGTAAAATCCGAATCCAGCCCGTTCCATTCAGCCAGCGAATTGACCGGGACATCATACAGCCGCGAGATGGTGAAGGCCGTCTCGCCCCGTTTGACTTTGTGACGGATCGGCTCGGGGCCCGATGTGGCAGAAGGTGTCTGCGCGGACGCCGCAGGTTGCGCAGGTTCCAACGTCGATGTCCGAACCGAGCCGCCCGCCGGAGCCTCATCAATTGCGGTTCCGGCAATGGTGGCGATGTCCACCGTGCTGGCGGCTGCAACCGTGCGCGGTAGGGCGATGATTTCGCCGTCGCGTAGCTGGTCGGTAGGTTGCAATCCGTTGAAACGGGCTAACTCAGCCACTGGCAATCCGACACGGGCTGCCACGTCGTTGACGGTATCGCCCCGGCGCGCGACGGCTACCTGGTAGTTTGGATAGGTGATCACTCCGCGCGCGTCAGGTGTTGGGCGATTAGCGGTCACGCCCCGCGCGGCATCGGCGGTCGAGAAGCCCCCGACCTCCCCGCGCAGATCATAATCGAACGGGCCTTCGCACCCGGCCAGAATCACTACGGCTGCCACCCCGGTCGCGCAGCGGATCATCGCTGATTTGGAAACTGCTCTCATTTTACTGTCCTCAACACCTGCCCCTGTTCTCCGGGGTTCCGGTGCATATTGTAGAATACTGTTTTACGCCCCGTCCCTGCCAAGACCCTCTAGCAAGGGCACGAAACGAACGGGCAACAATTCGTCATAGTCCAGACCGGTTTCGGTACGCCGGACCCGAATCAAGGTCTGAACCGCGTCCGACTGTCCCACCGGCAATACCATGATACCGCCGATTTTAAGCTGCGCCAAGAGCGGCCCTGGTGGGTCTTCTGCCGCAGCCGTCACAATGATTCGATCAAACGGGGCCTGCTCGGACAAACCGAAGGATCCATCCGACAGCATCGCGGTGACATTGGTCAGCCCCAACTCGCGAAACAACTGCCCGGTTTCACGCACCAGACGCTTGTGGCGTTCCACCGTATAGACCCGACGCGCCAGCTTGGACAGGATCGCCGCCTGATAACCCGAGCCGGTACCGACCTCGAGCACCGTATCCCGCGGGCTGACCTCAAGCGCCTGCGTCATAAGCCCCACAACCGAGGGCTGGCTGATCGTCTGCCCGCAGGCAATCGGCAGAGGCGTATCCTCGTATGCGCGCTCGGCAAACAATCCTTTCACGAACTGCCCGCGATCAACCTGCTCCATCGCTGCCAGCACGCGCGCATCCGTCACGCCCCGCGACCGCAGGGCGAACAGGAACTGCATTTTCGTTTCGGGATCCAGTCCGGTCATTCGATTGTCTTCAGTGCCTCAAGCGCATCGTGCGCTGTCAGATCGGCCCGCATCGGCGTGACCGAGATATAGCCTGCCAGATTGACTGCCGCATCAGTGCCCGGCGCGGTCGGGTTGTGCTGATAGCCGCCCTTGATCCACAGGAACCGCCGCCCCGAAGGCGAGCTGTGCGGCTCGACCGAGAAATGGGTGTCGCGGCGATAGCCCTGTGGGGCCACACGCGTGCCCAGCACTTCGTCCGCAGGCACGGGCGGGAAATTCACGTTGTAAAACAGGCGGTAATCACCCTGCGCTGCCGGATTCGCGTCCAGGATTTTCCGCACCAGATCAGCTCCGAAGCGGGTTGCGGCTTCGAACGGGTCGTCAAGCCCCAGATTGCGCGGGCCGAAATACTGCGACAGCGCAATCGCCGGGATGCCCTGCAACGCCGCCTCCATCGCGCCGCCAACCGTGCCGGAATAAAGCGTATTCTCAGCCGAGTTGTTGCCCCGGTTCACCCCAGACAACACCAGATCAGGCCGCGCATCCTTCATCACGTCATGCAGCCCGGCCAGCACGCAATCAGCCGGAGAGCCTTCGGCGGCAAAGCGGCGGTCGCCCAGTTTGGCGACCATCATCGGGTGGGTATAGCTGATGCAATGGCCGACGCCGGATTGTTCAAATGCAGGGGCGACAACCCACACTTCACCATCTGGACCAGCCAGATCAGCGGCGATTGCCTCCAAGACGATCAGGCCCGGCGCGTTTATACCGTCATCATTGGTCAAAAGAATACGCATATGCCCCATCCACCGCTGCGTTTTGACCTTGATAGACCTGCCCCCGCGCGGCGGCAAGCAAAGCGAACCCGCAATCTGCGGCATTCGCGCACCACTTTGGCCTAAACTGTGGGTTCAGACCCTAAACCGGGAAAACAAAGCACCGATCCCGGCGCACGGTCAGCCACATGACCCGCCCCGGATTGGGCACAAAGACATTCGGCACGGTGGCCTTCAGGACCGAACCATCATGGTCCATCCGAAACTCCACCAGGCTTTCATTGCCCAGAAACCGTGCCCGCTCGACCACGCCGCGGGCGGCGACCCCGTCGGTTGCCGTGGGCAGTGGCCCTTTGCCATTGCGGTCAAAGTCTAGCCGGACGTGCTGAGGCCGAAATACAATCTCAACATCTGTGCCATCCGGGACGCCCGGGGCTAGAAACTGGCCGAACGGAGTTTTCGTCAATGCACCTTCAACTCTTCCGCGCAACACGTTGACATCACTGAAGAATGCCACCGCAGCCTTGTCAACTGGGCGAGTATAGACGTTGTACGGTGCACCCTGCTGCACAATCTTGCCGCGCCGCATCAGGGCGATCTCATCGGCCATGCGCATCGCCTCTTCCGGCTCATGCGTCACCAGCACGACAGCCGCATCTTCTTCTTTGAGGATCGCCAGCGTTTCATCGCGAATACCGTCGCGCAGACGGTTGTCGAGACCCGAGAACGGCTCGTCCATCAGCATGATACGTGGGCGCGGTGCCAGCGCACGCGCCAAAGCCACACGTTGCTGTTCACCCCCCGACAGATGATGCGGGAACTTGTCGATGAAATGGATCAGATCGACCTTGCGCAGCAGTTCTTCGACGCGGGC
Source organism: Ruegeria sp. CH8 (assembly GCF_056536985.1). Classification (NCBI taxonomy): domain Bacteria; kingdom Pseudomonadati; phylum Pseudomonadota; class Alphaproteobacteria; order Rhodobacterales; family Roseobacteraceae; genus Ruegeria; species Ruegeria sp. CH8. The sequence goes on from NZ_JBQFQR010000007.1 coordinate 99,668, forward strand.
GCGTTTTTCCTGTTTGCGGCCCGTTAGGCCAAAGGCCACGTTGTCGGCGACATTCAAATGCGGGAACAGGGCAAAATCTTGAAACATCAACCCGATCTCGCGGCGTTCGGGAGGTACTCGAAACACCGTGTCGCAGATCAGCTTGCCGTCGACATAGATCTCCCCCGACTCCTGCATCTCTACCCCGGCAATCATGCGCAGAGTAGTCGACTTGCCGCAGCCCGACGGACCCAGCAGACAGGTCACCTTCCCCGCCTCAACGGTCAGAGAGACGTCGTCCACTACGACGCGCCCCTCGTACCGGGCGATCATATTGCGGATTTCCAGACGAGGAGGAGTTGCGTCAACTGTCACCGATGGACCCCATTGCCTTTTCCCGATCAATTTCATCGGGCTTTAGGCGGGGATAGCAACCCCGTCCGTCAGGCGCAAGGGATCAGCAGCACCCGCCCGCTGGGGCTTCGCCGTTCGCTTCGAACGGGCTTTCGCCGCCGCAACCTTCGAAGATTCCATAATGGGTCGAGAAATCGCCGATGAACTCAAAATGCCGGGCAAACCGGGTGTCTTTCAGCATCATCCAGGTGTTGCCGCAGACCGGGAAAACCTTGCCGGTTTCGATAGCATGGTGGTCATCCAGTTCGAACAGATGCGGCGCGTTGGGGATGGTGCCTTTGTAGATTGCCGCTTGACCGTAGTCTTCGCAGGCCGGTTCCAGTTCGGGCAGCTTGAACAGTCGATACGTTGCCGAGAGGAAGTTCAGCGGAGCGACACGCTCTTCCAGCACCGGGTTTTCGATGGTCAGCGGGCGGTGTGTCACACGGCGCGGGTCGCCAAAACCTGCCTTGCGCGAGATCGACAAAAAGTCATTCCAATACAGCGCACCCGACAGGCATTCGCCGTACAGAACCTCGTCCTCAGCCATTTCCTGCGGGATACGGCGGTCGGCGTAGACGTCCGAGAAATACATCTCGCCGCCCTCTTTCAACAACCGGTGTGCACCGCGCAGAACGGCCTCTTTGTCGGTGGCCAGATTGATTACGCAGTTTGAAACGATGATGTCGAAAGAGCCCGGTTCAAGATCCAGTTCATCCAGTTTTTCGATATAGCCGTGGTGGAATTCCACGTTGCTGACCGCGTGACCAAACGCCTGCGCGTGGTAATCCTGATGCGCGCGGGCGACGTCCAACTGCTCGGGCGTCATATCGACACCAACAACGCGGCCCTTTTCGCCCACCATCGCGGACAGGGCGTAAACATCACGACCCGCTCCACACCCCAGATCAAGGATGCTCATCCCTTCAAGATCCAGCGGCGCGATCAGGCCGCAGCCATAGTAACGTGTCAGCACATCGTCATGAATTTTCGCGAGGATCTTTTTGACATGATCCGGCATGTAATCGGGCGTGCAGCACGCGTTGGTTTGCAAATCGGCGCTGCCCTGCAGGACCTCGCCATAGTAATTCTGCACCGATTCATGCTTCATCGCAGCTATCCCTTTTCCTCACTGGCTGCATCGCAGCTAATGCAGTGCTGGTCCGGGTGCAATCCGGGCCTGTCAGATTTGACGAAAGCGTGAGAGTGCTGGATTACTCCAGCAGGTCGAAATCGACGCCCGCGCGCACCTGCCCGTTCACCTGAATCTCAAGTCGATGTGCGCCGGGGACCAGTTGGAACGTGGTCGCGTTGCCCTTCAGCTTGTGCTTCTTGCTCAGCTTCAGCGAGCCGTCCTGCAGTGCGGCCTGTTTCAGTTTGTGCACCTTGGCTGAAGTTTTTCCACCAGGCCGTTGAAAGTGAATGATATAATCCACAAGAACCGCTTGACCTCCGGCTCCGTTCAAGGTCACTTCGAACTCCAGCGCTTCACCAATCCGGGCGTCGCCATTCACCTGAACATCCGCCGCAACCTTGGCATCCGGGTCATAGCCCAGCATCTTCATGGCCCCCGGATGACCAGATTTCACCAACCCCCGCAGGGTGTGAGAGGTCATCCAGCGAAGCTCGCCCTGCTCCTGCTGCTTGGCCGAAGCCCACACCTGAAGCCGATCCAGCACCAGTTCGGGGTCTTTCTTGGTAATGTCGTTCAGGTGGTTCGCCACCGACCGCGTGACATACCGTGTCGGGTCGCCATGCAACCGGTCCAGCATCGGCAGAGGGTCAGCCATATCCAGCCCAACCGACTGCCCCCATGGCAAGCGCGGTCGAGTGCCTTCACTGACCAGACGGCGCACATGGTAACTGTCATGCCCACACCAGAGCTCCATCCGCGCCAGCACTAAGTCAGGGTGTTGATTAAGGAACGGGCGGATAGCCCATTCCATTGAGAACCGTTGCGTCAGTTCCTCAAATACGTCCAGAGCCAGATCGGGATGGTCCAACCCGATATTGACCACCCAATCCCCCAGAGGCGCAAAGATGAAGTCGCCGAAATCATCGTCCGTTTTGGTCGGGTCCAGAGGCGGAGGCAACGCAAGCAGCAGGGTCGATGCAATGTCTGGCAAATCTCCGGGCACCGCCTGTTGCAGGCATTCGGCGATCCAGGCCATACGCTCCTTCAGCTCAAGCCCCAACAAGCGGGACATAACCTGCGCCTCGAACACCTCAGCGTCAAAGGTCGGATCCGCGCCAGCAAAAAGCCCTGCCAGATAACGGGTCTTTTCGGCATTGAATAACTGGTCCTTGAGCGAAAAGTTCTGAGCCATTTCTACATCGTCAAATTGGTTGCACCGCCGTCCAGCAGAATATTCTGCCCAACGATGAAGCCAGCATGTTGCGAGCACAGGAACGCACAGGTCGCGCCGAATTCCTGCCGCGACCCATAGCGCCGCGCCGGGATCGTCGCTGCGCGCTGCGCACGTGCTTCGTCAATGGAAACCCCTTGTTGGGCTGCCACACCGCCATCCAGCGCATCCGCGCGGTCGGTGGCGTGGATGCCTGGCAGCAGGTTGTTGATCGTCACGCCATGCGGCGCCACTTGTCGCGATGTCCCGGCCACGTAACCGGTCAACCCGGTGCGAGCCGCATTCGACAGACCCAACACTGCAATCGGTGCGCGTACGGATTGCGATGTGATATTCACCACCCGACCCCAGCCCTTGTCCATCATCCCCGGCAGCAATGCCTTCATGAAGGCGATCGGCGTCAGCATGTTGGCGTCCAACGCCTTGATGAAGTCTTCGCGCTCCCAATCCGACCACATACCCGGTGGCGGGCCACCAGCGTTTGTCACAAGGATATCAACACCCTGCGCTGCCTCGATCACGCGGGACTGACCTTTGGTCGAGGTTACGTCGCAGGCCACTGTCTGGATATCCACGCCGTATGCAGATCGTAAACGCGCGGCTTCGGCTTCCAACGCCTCGCCCCCCCGAGCGTTCATCACCAAATCAACACCCGCCTGCGCCAAAGCCTCGGCGCAGCCCAGACCCAAGCCTTTACTGCTGGCGCAAACCAGAGCGCGTTTTCCTCGAATTCCCAGATCCATAAGGTCCTCCCCATCTTTTGTTGCCCGCATGTCTAGCATCGCTCAGACAGGGAAAACCAGAAACTGTTCTATGCTCAGTAAAAGAACTCTTCCCGCACAATTTTGCCGTTGGCCACGTGATAAACGCCTATTTCGCGCATATCGAACGCCTCGCCGGATTCTTTCACTTTGCCCTGCACTTCGAAGATCACGGCAAAGCGGTCATCCCCATGCGGGAACGGATCGCTGACCGATGCGCCAGAAACTTCGTGCGCACCTTCCCACCATTCATGCTTGCCGCGAATGGCGTCGCGCCCATGCGTTTCGCGACCCATATCCATAAAATCCTGTGCTTCGACCGAAACGGCATCTTCAGCATAGAGCTTTTCCAGATTTTCCTTGGCGCGATCCTCGCGGCAGCCAGCGACCAGTTCGTCAGCAATCTCTTTCAAATTCATTGGTCTTCTCCATCATTTGTTCACTATATGTTCTTATTGCCATAGGTGTACGATTCGAACCACCCCCTTTGTCTTGCTTCGGCGGGTTTCCCCGCCTATACGCGCGGTCATGCTAGATACCTCGAACCAACCCGTATTGCCGCCCGAAATCGCCCGGCGCCGGACATTCGCCATCATCTCGCATCCTGATGCGGGTAAGACGACGCTGACTGAAAAGTTCCTGCTGTATGGCGGTGCGATTCAGATGGCTGGTCAGGTGCGCGCAAAAGGTGAGGCACGTCGGACCCGTTCGGATTTCATGCAGATGGAAAAGGATCGGGGCATTTCGGTTTCGGCTTCGGCAATGTCGTTCGACTATGGCAATTATCGATTCAATCTTGTGGACACCCCCGGCCACTCGGACTTCTCGGAAGACACCTATCGCACGCTGACCGCCGTGGACGCCGCTGTAATGGTGATCGACGGGGCGAAAGGTGTGGAAAGCCAGACGCAGAAACTGTTCGAGGTCTGCCGCCTTCGCGATCTTCCGATCCTGACCTTCTGTAACAAGATGGACCGAGAAAGCCGCGATACGTTCGAGATCATCGACGAAATTCAGGAAATGCTGGCGATCGACGTCACGCCCGCCGCGTGGCCAATTGGCGTTGGGCGCGATTTCATCGGCTGCTATGACATGTTGCGCGACCGGCTGGAGCTGATGGACCGCGCCGACCGCAACAAGGTGGCCGAAAGCATCAAGATCGATGGTTTGGACGATCCGAAACTGGCTGAACACGTACCTGAGCACCTTCTTGGAAAGCTGCTGGAAGAGGTTGAGATGGCACGCGAGCTGCTGCCCGCGCTGGACCCTCAAGCAGTACTTGAAGGGCATATGACCCCGATTTGGTTCGGCTCGGCGATCAACTCGTTTGGTGTGAAGGAACTGATGGAGGGCATCGGCGACTATGGCCCACAGCCACAGATTCAGTCCGCCGAACCGCGTCAAATTGCTCCGGATGAAAAGAAAGTCGCCGGCTTTGTGTTCAAAGTGCAGGCCAACATGGACCCCAAGCACCGCGACCGGGTGGCGTTTGTCCGCATGGCCTCGGGCCATTTCAAGCGCGGCATGAAGCTGACCCATGTGCGGTCGAAAAAGCCGATGGCGATCTCGAACCCGGTGCTGTTCCTGGCCTCCGACCGCGAACTTGCCGAAGAGGCTTGGGCCGGTGACATCATCGGCATCCCGAACCACGGGCAGCTGCGCATCGGTGACACGCTGACCGAAGGCGAAGCGTTGCGCGTGACTGGTATCCCATCGTTTGCGCCGGAACTGCTGCAAACAGTTCGCGCGGCGGATCCGTTGAAAGCCAAGCACCTGGAAAAGGCCCTTATGCAGTTCGCCGAGGAAGGCGCGGCCAAGGTGTTCAAACCCTCAATCGGTTCGGGCTTTATCGTCGGCGTTGTCGGTGCGCTACAGTTTGAAGTGCTCGCCAGCCGGATCGAGATGGAGTACGGACTGCCCGTCCGGTTTGAGGCGTCTCAGTTCACCTCGGCCCGCTGGGTCAGCGGCGAAAAGGCTGAGGTTGACAAATTCGTCAACGCCAACAAGCAGCACATTGCCAACGATCATGACGGTGACATCGTTTACCTAACCCGCCTGCAATGGGATATCGACCGGGTCGTACGCGACTACCCGGCACTGAACTTGACGGCGACCAAGGAAATGATGACGTGATCCACCCAAAGGCCGCATATGGTCGGTAACCCGACCTGGGGCATCGTCTCAACGGTCCGGGGGTCTGCCCCGGACATCCTGCGCTTCGCAGCCTATCACCTCGATCTTGGGGCCGACCGGCTTTACATCTATTTGGACGAACCCAACCCCGAAGCCTTCGACAAACTGAACCGGCATCCACAGATCCAAGTCCGAACTTGCGACGCCAGATTCTGGACCTACCGGCAGCGCGAACGCCCGGGCAAACACCAGACTCGCCAGACTGCAAACGCCACGTTCACCTATCGCAAGGCCAGCGAAGACTGGTTGGCTCATCTGGACATAGATGAGTTCCTCTGGTCGCCCCATCCCATCGCCGCACTGCTGGCGGATGTTCCCGACCACATTCCCGGCGTGCGCGTTCGACCGATTGAGGCCATGGCCGGAGGTGATGACCTTTACAAAGCCTATATCCCAAAAGTTCCAAACCGCGACGCGGTAGTGCAAGAGCTGTACCCGAACTACGGGGCCTTCGTTCTTTGCGGATTTCTAAGCCATGTTCAGGGCAAGCTTTTTGCCCGCACCGGGCTGCAAAAAATCAATTACCGCATCCACAACTTGTTCCAGAATGGTGAAGTCCTGACCTGCAAGATCGAACTGCCCGGGGTCGAGCTTTGCCATCGGCACGCACCCGATTGGGAGCATTGGCAGGCCCACTACCGGTTCAGGTTGGAGCGCGGTTCGTACAAACCCGGCATGTCCCCCAACGTTCCACGTGAGCGTGGCGGTATGAACATGAACGAGCTACTCAAATGGATAGAGACCGAGGAAGGCGAGGACGGGCTGCGCGCCTTTTTCGATGAACTCAGCGGAGCTGCCCCAGACGTGCGTGCTCGTCTTACGCAATATGACCTAATCCGGCACCGACCGCTGGATCTGGATGGCAAACTCAGGAAACACTTCCCTGGAAGTATTTGAATTGTTGCGCATAATCCGCACCATTAGAGCGTGGAAAATCCTAAAAGGGTCTTCATTTGACCCTGACCAACGATTTTGTTATGTCCCCCACCAAGCCGAAATTGCGCAATGACGCGTATGGCCATCCGGGCCCGGCAAACCTCTGACGCGCGGGCCAGGTCTAGTGTCCGCATGAACCGGACATACATGACAAAGTTTAACGAACTGAACCTGAACCCGAAGGTCCTCAAAGCCATTGAGGAAGCCGGATACGAAACCCCCACCCCGATCCAGGCCGGTGCAATTCCGCCTGCGCTTGAGGGCAAGGATGTTCTGGGGATCGCCCAGACCGGCACCGGCAAGACCGCCAGCTTTACGCTGCCGATGATCACGCTGCTAGCCCGTGGCCGTGCGCGCGCACGGATGCCGCGCTCGCTGGTTTTGTGCCCGACGCGGGAACTGGCCGCACAGGTTGCCGAAAACTTCGACACCTATACCAAGCACCTGAAACTGACCAAAGCGCTGTTGATCGGCGGTGTCAGCTTTAAGGAGCAAGAAGCGCTGATTGACCGTGGTGTCGACGTTCTGATCGCCACTCCAGGCCGTCTGCTGGACCATTTTGAACGCGGCAAGCTGCTGCTGACCGGCGTTCAGATCATGGTGGTGGATGAGGCCGACCGGATGTTGGATATGGGCTTTATCCCAGATATCGAACGCATCTTCTCGCTGACCCCGTTCACCCGCCAGACCCTGTTCTTCTCGGCCACCATGGCATCTGAGATTGAACGGATCACCGATACCTTCCTGTCCGCCCCTGCCCGGATCGAGGTCGCCCGTCAGGCCACCGCCTCCGAGACCATCGAACAGGGCGTGGTCATGTTCAAAGGCGGTCGCCGTGATCGTGAAGCCAGCGCCAAGCGCAAGGTTCTGCGCGCTCTGATCGACGGTGAGGGTGAAAAGTGCACCAACGCGATCATCTTCTGCAACCGCAAGACGGACGTGGATATTTGCGCAAAGTCGCTGAAGAAGTACGGCTACAACGCTGCCGCGATCCATGGCGATCTGGACCAGTCGCAACGGATGAAAACGCTGGATGGTTTCCGCGATGGATCTCTGCGACTGCTGGTTGCCTCGGACGTGGCCGCGCGCGGTCTGGACATTCCGTCGGTCAGCCACGTGTTCAATTTCGACGTCCCCGGTCATGCCGAGGATTACGTCCACCGCATCGGCCGCACCGGCCGCGCCGGACGTGAGGGCAAGGCGATCACCATCTGCTCTGGCCGCGATGAAAAAGCTCTGGATGCGATCGAAAAGCTGATCCAGAAGGACATCCCGCGACTGGACAATCCGGTCAAGGAAGAGCCGAAGACTGAAAAGCCGAAGCCTGAGAAAAAAGCGAAGCCCGAGGACGGCAAAAAAGCTGAAAGCAAAAGAGGCGACCGCAAGAAGGACAAAGAGCCCAAAGGCCGCGGCCGTCGTGATCACAACGGCCCCGCCGTTGTGGGTATGGGCGATCACATGCCCAGCTTCATCGCGCTGAGCTTTGATGAGCGCCGCGCTGGCTAGTCGGGTTTGATTGCATTGAACCGGTTTTCGCTGCCTCTCGCCTGACGGCTCGAACGCAGAAAACCAGTGCTTCTGCGACCGTGAAATCAAACACGACCTAAATTGCCAGCACTAGCGCAAGAATAGATACACCAAGCAACGTCATCCCGGCGATCTCACGCCGGGTGATGGTTTCCCGGAAAAACAGAAGCGAGGCGAACAGGCTGAGCAGAAGCTCGACCTGACCCAGCGCTTTGACATAGGCTGCGTTCTGCAGCGTGAAAGCCAGAAACCAGCAGAACGAGCCGCACAGGCTGGTCAGGCCGACAAACACGCTGGTCCGCCGCGTCTGCCATACCGCAAGCAGTTCAGCCCGGTCGCGCCACAGCAACCAGATCCCCATGCTGAGAAACTGGAATGTCACCACAACAGCCAGCGTCACCAGCGCGCGAAACCACGCATCGATATCGCCCAGCTCCAGCGAGGCACCGCGATAAGTGACTGAGGAAAAGGCGAACAGCACCCCCGACCCCAGCCCCAGACGCGAGGCGCGGTTGGTCAAGTGCTTCCACCACACTCCATCGCCTCCGGGGGATTTCGACAGCAGCAGCACCGCCAGCAGACCCAGTAAAATCGCCACCAATGCCCCGGCCGAAACCTGATCGCCCAGCACGAGAAATCCGACAATGGCGGTCTGGATCACCTCGGTTTTCTTAAAGGTAATTCCAACGGCAAAGTTGCGTTGCTTGAACAGGGCTACGACGCAGATGGTAGCCAGAATCTGCGCCGTTCCGCCGATGACGGCGAACAGAAAGAACTTAGCTGTCAAAGACGGCAGACTGAAACCGGTCACCTGCAGCGCCACAAACAGCCCCAGCAGCGCCAGCGGCAGCGAATAGGCAAACCGGGCAAAGGTCGCGCCAGCCGCTGTCAGCTTTACCGTGCTGAGCGACTTTTGCAGCATGAACCGCACGGTCTGGAACGAGGCCGCGGCGATGGTAACGGGAATCCATAAACTCATGGTTTCCCTTGTGTCGTGAAATCAACCCTTTGGCCAGAGAGGATGGGCCACCGGGTCCTTTGCCCGCAGGAGGTATGACCGGAAAATCTGCGCATATGAGCGGTAGACATAGGCCTCATTTCGGGCCTGATACCGGTCTTTCTCCGAACGGTAAATGGCGGGTAACAGATACCAAGGCGCACCCGGATTCATGTGATGAACGACGTGCAGGTTGTTGTTCAAAAACAGAAAAGCCAGCGGCCCTCGATCTTCGATGATCACCGTGCGAGCACCAGAGTTTTCATGCGCACGGTGCTCCAGAAAGGTTCGGATTTTGACCAGCCCCAACCCGAGATAGGCCGAGAACACATAGGCCCAGATCGACATGTTTGACTGCGCCACAATCCACAGAACTACCGCGACTCCGGGCAGATGCAGCGCCCAAGCTTGCAGAACATCTCGCCCGCCGCGCAACTCGTTGCGCAGGAACATGACCTGCCCGATGGCCGGACCCAACACAATCCGCCCCAGCAGAGTGTTGTTCACACTCAACAACCACCGTTGCCAACTGCGCAAGGTGCCCCAGACCTTCGGGTCCAGATAGTTGGTTTCGGGATCGTCATAGGGATCGGTCAGCGTCTCATCCCGGTGATGTGCCAGATGCAGGTCGCGGAACCTCTGATATGGAATGAACAAGGTCAACGGCAACGCCATCAGCGCCTCGTTCAGCCACCTTGCGCGAAAAGGGTGACCGTGCAGTGCCTCATGTGTGAGCGAAGAATGCAGCGCGGCCACGACTGCCATCGCCGGGATCGCCAACCACAACGGCAGAAGGAACACCACGGCCAGCCACGCGCCATAACACGCCGCGATCAGGGCTAACGTGCCCCATTCGGGTGTCGCGGGCCTAGACATTGCGGCCCCACGAGATGCCAGCCCAGATACGCTCGTAAATCACGTACATGGTCAGGCCGATGGCCGTATTTACAATCGCCAGTGTGCCGCCAATCGCAGCCGACCCGGTGGCAATCAAACCCACCAGAGTCATCACGATCAGGCCCATCACATTCCACAGCACAGCCTTCACGACCGATCTTCGCCGTGTCTCCATTCCGTCACCCATATTATTGTTATGTCTTTAAAATTACGGGTCACAGCTCCCGTTGAAAATTCTGAATATGATTAACAAAACTCATCATCTGTGATATTTTCAAACACATGCAGGATAAAATCGATAAACGAGACCGCGCGGCGCAATTCCGCCAACGACTTTCCCGCGCCATGGAAGAGCGTCACGTCAGCCAAAGCGCGCTGTCGCGACGTATCGGCGTGGATCGCTCAACCGTATCGCAGCTTTTGACTGATGAGGGTGCGCGGCTTCCGAATGCGCATGTCGTCGGCAGTTGCGCCTCTGCCCTTGGGGTTTCAGCGGATTGGTTGCTGAGCCTTTCAAACCGGCCGGAAAGTGCGGCAGAACTGCTGGCCAGTTCTCTGACCATGACCGAGGCCCCACGTGCGCTGGTGGACGAGCGGATATTTGAATGGCACCAAGAAGCTGCTGGTTATAAAATCCGTTATGTTCCAGCGACTTTGCCCGACATGTTAAAGACCCGCGCCGTGCTGGAATGGGAATACGCGCCGCATCTGGGCCGCACGGCAGATCAGGCCATCGGTGCCTCGGCGGACCGGCTGACATGGATGCGCAGCGCCCAGTCGGACTATGAAATTGCCATGCCGCTGTATGAGATCGACAGTTTTGCCCAGGCCTCAGGCTATTACGAAGGGCTTTGCCCCAAAATCCGGCTGGAACAGATCGACCACCTGCTGGAGATCTGCGAACAACTCTACCCCCGCCTACGCATCTATCTGTTTGACGCAAAACGGCTTTATTCCGCACCGGTAACCATTTTCGGCCCCCTGCTCTGTGTATTTTATGCAGGCAGCCACTACATGGCCTTCCGCGACCGCGACCGGATTGAGACATTCACGCGCCATTTCGACCGTCTGGTGCGCGAGGCCGATCTGACCGCGCGCGACTTTCCCGACCACCTCAGACAGTTGCGCGCGGCGATTTCCGGCCCACCCCAGGGTTGAGGATGCACCGGCGGCTTTCTTGTGCTATCGTCATTCGGCGCGAACCTTCGGGTATTCCGATCAAATACGGGAGGACGATAGGAATGGACGCAATTCAAACCGCTCAATACGCACGGGCGCTCTATAGCGCTCATGGTGATCAAGCCGAGGCGGAAGCCGCCAAGAAGATGCGCGAATGCGAAGCTGCAGGGAATATTCAGCAAGCGCAGGACTGGCAGGCGGTCCGTCAGACCATCCGCCAGATCCGTGGGCCAAATCAGGGCTGATACGGCCTAAATTTTCGGGTCAGGGTTCACCGTATGGCCATCCACGGCAATCACCTGACCCGACACCAACCGCGCCGCATCCGAGGCGAGGAACACGGCCATATTTGCAATATCCTGTCCTTCGACAAACCGCCCCATCGAGGTACCGGCCGCATAGCCGTCATAGACCTGATCGCGGGTCATACCTTTGGCGGCAGCCTCGCGCGCCAGCACGCCCTCCATTCGGGGGCCTTCGACCGCACCGGGGCAGATGACATTGCACCGCACACCGTGTGATCCAAGCTCCATTGCTAGCGTCTTGCCTAGCCCGATCACGCCCCATTTCGCTGCTGCATAAGGCGCGCGGTTAGGATAGCCGTACTGCCCGGCAGTGGAGGATGTGATCACCACTGCCCCGCCGCGTTGCCGCTTAAGGATCGGTGCTGCGTATTTCGCGCACAGGAATGCCCCCTCAAGGTTGACCGAAAGACAGAACCGCCAATCCTCCAGCACCACATCCTCGACTTGCGCTGTCGGTCCGGCTACGCCCGCGTTTGCGCAGAGCGTGTCCAACCCGCCCCACGCGGCCTCGAGCTCGGTGAACAACGCGGCCACGGCAGTTTCGTCCGCCACGTTTACTTCGGACCGTTTCCAGTGCGTCGGGCATCCGTCCAAGGCAGCCGTATCGACATCGGCCACCCAAACCTGCGCACCAGCCGCATCGAAGGCGTCGGCCATGGCCCGACCGACACCTGAGGCACCAGCCGTAATAAGAACACGCCCGCTCATGCCGGTTTCCGGATCGCGGCACCGGCACCTTCCGGGTATGGCAACCCGGCCTGCGCTTCGGCGATACGAGCCATTGCGGCCTCGATTTCGACCGATGGCGCGCTGGGGCGACGGGTTTCAAGGCTGACATGCAGTAGGAAGCTTTCGCCTGTGGCAATCAGCTTGTCGCCCTCATACATGCTGTGGAAGACGTGCAGCTTCTTGCCCTGCCCCAGCAGCATCTGCGTGCGAATCTCGATCTTCGCACCCGCATGAACCTCATCGATATAGCGGATGTGGTTTTCGGCGGTGAAATAGCTGCCGCCCGAAGCGATATAGTCCGCGTCACAGCCGATGATCTCCATGAACCGGTCGGTCGCGTCGGCAAAGGCCTCAAGGTAACGCGCCTCGTTCATGTGACCGTTATAGTCGGTCCAATCCAGCGGCACTGCGCGCGCGACGGTCAGAATCGGCTGGCTCAGGTCGGCCTGCTCCATCGTTGGCAGAGCACCAGGTTTCAGCGCTGCGTCGTGCTGGTTCAGCACCGCACCCGCGCCCCAATTCTGTGCCTTCAAAGCCCGCATCATGCCGACAAGGTTGTTGTCGCGGATCCGCTCCAACTCGCGGATCGAATGCATCCCCGACTGCGCATCCGACTGATCGGCGATCATGTCGACCAACTCATCGGTGAACTCGGGCACATCCATCAACTTGGTCCAAGGCCATTTCAACGCCGGCCCGAACTGCGCCATGAAATGCCGCATCCCGGCCTCGCCGCCCGCCACTCGGTAGGTTTCGAACAGACCCATTTGGGCCCAACGGATGCCAAAGCCCATGCGGATCGCCTCGTCGATCTCTTCGGTAGTGGCGATACCGTCCTTGACCAGCCACAGCGCCTCGCGCCAGACGGCCTCAAGAAAGCGGTCGGCGATATGCGCGTCGATTTCCTTTTTGACATGCAGCGGGAAGAAACCGACCGATTTCAACAGCTCTTGCGCGCGCTCGACCATCTCAGGCGCGTTCTTGTCCGTCGGCACCACTTCGATCAGCGGCAACAGATAGACCGGGTTGAACGGGTGCGTGACCACGATCTGTTCGGGTCGCAGAGCGCCTTCCTGCAATTCGGATGGTTTGAACCCGCTGGTCGAAGACCCGATGATCGCGTCTGAATCACATGCCTCTTGCAGACCCTTATAGACCTTAAGTTTCAGGTCTAGCCGCTCTGGCACGCTTTCCTGAATCCACGCGGCACCCTGCACCGCCTCGGCTAGGTCATCGTGAAAAGTCAGCGCACCTTCGGGGGGCAAAGGCACGTTGCTCAGCCCCGGCAGCGACCGCCGTGCGTTGTCCAGAACCTCACCAATCTTGCGCTCGGCCTCGGGGTCCGGATCGAACACCCGGACGTTCCAACCATTCAGCAGAAACCGAGCGGCCCAACCACCGCCGATCACGCCACCGCCAATAATAGCTGCTGTATTCATCAACATTCCTCCGGCCTGAAAGCCTCCAAAGCTCACACAAGCACCATGTCTTCATCTTTTCCCAAATACTTCGGGGGTTTGGGGGCTGGCCCTCAATCCACCCAAAAAAAATGCCCCTAGGCAGCCACCGGCGCCCGTTTCACCAGACCCAGCTTTTCACGCACTTCCTGCGGCCCAATAACCCGCGCGCCCATGTTCGACACCACGGTGTTGGCGCGCTCAACCAATTGCCAGTTCTCGGCCAGCACGCCTTTGTCCAGCCACAGGTTGTCTTCCAAACCAACGCGCACGTTGCCGCCTGCCAAAACTGCAGCCGCGGCATAGGCCATCTGGTTGCGCCCCAGCGCAAAGGCACTGAAGGTCCAATCGTCGGGCACGTTGTTCACCATGGCCATAAAGGTGTTCAAATCGTCCGGCGCACCCCACGGAACCCCCATGCACAGCTGGACCAGCGCGTTGGGTTCCAGAATCCCTTCTTTCACCAGCTGCTTGGCAAACCACAGATGGCCAGTGTCAAACGCCTCAATTTCGGGTTTAACGCCCATGTCCGTCATCATCTGCCCCATCGCGCGCAGCGCACCGGGGGTATTGGTCATGACGTAATCGGCCTCGGCAAAGTTCATGGTGCCGCAGTCCAAAGTGCAGATCTCGGGCAGACACTGGGCGATATGAGACACACGTTCCGAGGCCCCGATCATGTCGGTGGCTGCCTCGTTTACCGGAAACGGGCTTTCGACGCCGCCGAACACGATGTCTCCCCCCATCCCTGCGGTCAGGTTCAGCACAACGTCCACGTCAGCGTCGCGAATGCGGTCCGTCACCTCGCGATACAGGTCCAGACGGCGGCTGGGCGCGCCGGTCTCGGGATCACGCACATGGCAATGCACAACGGCCGCCCCGGCCTTGGCGGCGGCAATCGCACTGTCCGCAATCTGCTGCGGCGAGCGCGGTACATGCGGGCTGCGATCCTGCGTTCCGCCCGAGCCTGTGACGGCACAGGTGATAAAGACTTCGCGGTTCATTTCCAAAGGCATGACGTTCTCCCCAAGTTATACCCTGATATGCCCGGGTTTTCCCCAGGCTTCTCCACGGATTCCGATTTGCGTTCGGGCCCGAGTTTGACGCAGCCTTGTGCAAACACTTGCCAGAATGCGAATCGAACTTGATGAAATCCGCAAAAAACATACTGCAACCCGAACATCGTGCCCTGAAAACCGCGGTACTTGTGCTGGATGAATGCAACACGCTCAGCTTCGCATCTGCCGTCGATCCGATGCGCGCAGCCAACCGCCTCGCGGATCGTCCGGCATTCGATTGGGACTACGTCACCGCGACGGCAGAACCCGCGATGCTGACCAGTGCACTGAACGTTCCCGGCATCCCTTTAGCCCGTCTGGAAAGCTGCGACCTGATGATCGTCGTGGCCGGGTTCCAACTGGCGCGCCACGCAACACCAAGCCTGCTGGCGGGCCTGCGCCGCATCGCGGGCACCGGCGCTACAATGGCCGGTATTGATGGTGGCCCCTGGCTGCTGGCCGAAGCCGGATTGCTCGACGGTCATGCCGCGACCACCCATTGGGAGGATAAAGAAACCTTTGCCGCCCGTTTCCCGGACGTCGACGTTCGATCCGACAGGTACACCGTTTCCGGCAACCGCCTGACATCAGGCGGCGCGATGCCTGCGATCGAGATGATGCTGCATATTATTGCCGCCCGCCATGGATCGGGTTTTGCCGCCCGTGTCTCTGGGTTGTTCCTGTACGATGGTGCCCCCGAGCCTACGAAGCCGCAGAGCAGAACCGGCATCCCGCATCGACATACAGCTTTGACGGCCAAGGCAAATACACTGATGGAATCGTCCCTGGATGAACCCTTGCCGCTGGCCGAAATCGCTGAAACCCTCGGCACCAGCCCCCGCACGCTGCAGCAGCAGTTCCGCCTGCGCCTGAACACCACGCCGCAGGACCACTATCTGCAACTGCGCCTGGCCGAAGCTCGCCGTCTTGTTTCAGACACCGACATGCCGTTGATGGACGTGGCGCTTGCCACCGGGTTCGCCTCACAATCCAGCTTTGCACGTGCCTTCCGCACCGCCCACGGCCTGTCAGCCCGCGACCTGAGGCAAGAGCGCACGCAGCCCACCCATCACTAACGGGTTCCCCTTCATCTGGCCAAAAACATCCCGGGGAGTCGCGCGCAGCGCGGCGGAGGCAGAGCCCTCTAATACGGCATCGGATGCGCGCGATGCGCCTGACTGATCTCGGCCACGACCTCATCCGACAACCGTAGTTCCCTGCCAGCCAGAATACGCTCCAACTGCGTCACGGTGGTCGCTCCAAAAATGGCGGACATCATAAAAGGTCGCGTCCGACACCAGGCCAGCGCCATGTGCACCGGGTCCAACCCATGCCGCTCAGCAATTTCAAGATAGGCCGCAACTGCGCCCAGAACTCGATTTGATTTCCGTCCACCCATGTCAGGGTTCAACGACATACGTGACGCATCCGGGACGGCACCGCCTTGATACTTTCCAGTTAGGAACCCTGCCCCAAGTGGCGAAAAGGCCATTAACCCAACATCTTCATGCACGCTCAGTTCGGCCATGTCCGTATCGAAATGACGGCAGAGCAGTGAGTATTCGTTCTGCACCGACGCCACCCGTGGCATTCCCATCTGCTCGGCAATTCGCAGCCATTGCGCGGTGCCCCAAGCGCTTTCGTTCGACAGGCCGAAAGCGCGGATGTTGCCCTTGTCCACTTGCGCTTGTAGCGCCGCAAGGCAGTCCTGCATGTTGTCCAGAACTTCGTTGGTATTGTGCCCCGAGGGCGAATAGTTCCAGTTCTGCCGGAACATGTAGCTGCCCCGGTTCGGCCAGTGAAACTGGTAAAGGTCAATACAATCCGTCTGCAACCGCCGCAGCGAGCCTTCGATCGCCTCGGGAATGGTCTCACCCGTAATCCACGCGCCGTCACGGGCATGGGCAAAGCCCGCGCCCGAGTGCTTGGTCGCCAGAACATAGTCGCCCCGCCGCGACGGATTGGCGGCGTTCCAGTTACCCACTATCTCTTCGGTTCGGCCCACGGTCTCTTTCGAGATCGGGTTCACCGGATACATTTCGGCGGTGTCGACGAAGTTAATCCCGGCCTCCAGCGCCATGTCAATCTGCGTATGGCCATCCGCCTCGGATGTCTGTGTACCAAAGGTCATGGTGCCAAGGCATAGGTCGGTCACCATGATACCAGTGCGGCCCAAAGGCTTCATTTCCATCTGTAACTCTCCCGAGATTTACTTTGAAGCCAAAGCCTTACGCTTCGGCCTTTTTCTCCCACCGACCCGATTCCTCGGACCAGTATTGCGCCGAACATCCCGCGCCAGTCAGAGCCTTCCACTGGCCCCGCGCGTGCTGGACGGCTTCGCCATCATTGCCATCGAACAGGATGCACACCCGTTCCAGTGCCGCGACCTCATCCGGATCAACGGCCGCCCCGTCCACGGCCATGACGCAGGCCGGCTCGTTGGCAGCCTGTGGCCCGGTCGTCAGCAAAATCGGCTGCGCAGCGTCATGCGGGCCACCTTCGCGGCCATGTGGCAGAAACCCATCGTCGGATCCCAACCACAGTTTTTCATCCAACCAATCCATCCGCGCGGGATCAGTGCCCCGCACGGCGATCTTCCACCCGGCCTGCCGTGCCTTGTCCAGCAGCACCGGCAATGTGTACTCCAGAGGCTGACGGGTCAGGTGGTAGAAATAGACGGCGCCCATCAGCTTACTCGAAGTTGTCCTGTACAAAGCGGCTGAGCGCGCGGACACCCCAACCGGTTGCACCCTTGGGAGCGTAGGACGTTTCGGACGAGACCGAAGCCACACCAGCGATGTCCAGATGAATCCACGGCGTGTCCTCTTTCACGAACCGCTGCAGGAACTGCGCTGCGGTGATCGAGCCTGCAGGACGACCGCCAACATTCTTCATATCCGCGATGCGCGATTTCAGTTGCTTGTCATAGGCCTCACCCAGAGGCATGCGCCACGCGCCTTCATCCTCAGCCTTGGCCGATTTCAGGAAGGCATCGCAGAATGTGTCGTTGTTTGAGAAGACACCTGCGTTCTCATGCCCCAACCCGATGATGATCGCGCCGGTCAGTGTGGCCAGATCAATCATGCCAACCGGCTGGAACCGCTCCTGCGCGTACCACATCACGTCGCACAGAACCAAACGGCCCTCGGCATCGGTATTGATGATCTCGACCGTGTCACCCTTCATGGATTTGACCACATCACCCGGACGGGTTGCGTTGCCCGAGGGCATATTCTCGACCAGACCAACCAGCCCGACCACGTTGGCCTTGGCCTTGCGCTTAGCCAGCGCGCGCATGGTGCCCGCGACAACGCCTGCACCACCCATGTCCATGGTCATGTCTTCCATGCCACCTGCAGGCTTAAGTGAGATACCGCCAGTGTCGAACACCACGCCCTTGCCAACCAAGGCCAGCGGCGCATCGTCCTTGTCGCCGCCGTTCCACTGCATCACTACAACCTTCGAGGGGCTGACCGAGCCCTGCCCCACGCTCAGCAGCGTGCGCATGCCAAGTTCTTCTAGTTTGTCCTCGTCCAGAACCTCTACCTCGAGGCCCAGTTCCTTCATCTCGACCAGACGGTCGGCGAATTCGGTAGTGGTCAGAACGTTGGCTGGTTCGTTGGTCAGATCGCGGGTCATCCGTACGCCATCGGCCACCGCGTATTGCGGGGCATACGCAGCCTCGACCTCTTCGGCTTTCTGATGGCTGACGGTGACGGTCCCAGCCTCGTCCGATTCCTTGGTCTTGTGCGCGTCGAAATCATAACAGCGCAGCGCGACCCCCATGGCCAGATCTTCGGCTCGGAGTTGATTGCCCGCCATCACCAGCAAGTCTTTGCTGCCGGACAGCTTGGCCAGCGCGGCTCCGGCCTTGCGTGCCTCAGCGGCATCAGGACGGCGCGGCAGAACGACGATATCCAGCGCCTCGGCCGCCATACCGCCGGGCCAGGCCAGAGAGATCACATCGCCCGTTTTCACCTTTTCAAACTTGGCACTTTCAACCAACCGGGCAACCGCACCGCGGGTCAGACGGTTGGCGCGACGCACCGCGGGGCTCATCTTTCCATCGGGCGGAACGATCACAGCCACGCGCCCTTCGGCCTGTGCCATTGCGTCCACGTCAAAGGGCTGAAACCGGATCGGTACAAGACTGCTCATTGCAAACTCCTTAAAATCTGTTCCCCAAGACCTAGCCCGCGCTGGACGGCTTGACCAGATAGCAGTTTTCCCCGCGCGCCAATTGCATTACAGTCCCCGAAAAATTCCGGCAGGATCGGGGGAGAACGAGTTGGCGAGACAGGGCAGGCATAAGCCGGTGCGCATCCGCGCAGGCGACGGTGAATTCGGCCCGATGTTCGCCCATTTCCCCAAGGATGCCGTCTGGGCGGAGGCACATTCGTGATCCTCGACCGTTATTTCGCCCGCCGGTTCATTCAAAGCTTTCTGGTCATCGGCGGCATATTTCTGACACTGCTGATTCTCATTGATCTGGTCGAACAGGCCCGCCGGTTCGACTCGGAAAACCTGTCCTTCGGCACCCTGCTCCACCTGACCTTGCTGAATACACCGGCGGCGATCAGCGAAATGCTTCCACTGCTGGTGATCCTATCCACCATCGCTCTGTTTGTCGGGATGGCGCGCAGTTCCGAGCTGGTGGTGACCCGTGCCATTGGACGCTCAGGCATCCGCGCGCTCTTGGCGCCTGTGACGCTGGCCCTGGTGATTGGCGCCCTTGCCGTGGCTCTTCTGAACCCAATCAGCGCCGCTACGTCCGAGGAATTCCAGCGCCTTTCTGATACTTACAGGAATAATGGTGATTCCGCTCTGTCGATCACCAGCGAGGGGCTGTGGTTGCGGCAAGGATCGGCGAATGGACAATCGGTCATCCACGCGCGTGGAACTACGAATGCCGAAACTCTGGAGCTAACGGGCGTGACAATCATCACGTTTTCGTCTGACGGAAAACCGACGCAGCAGATCATCGCTGAAATGGCCCAGTTGTCCAACGGGTCCTGGATTTTGTCGAACGCAAAGATCTGGTCGCTGGACGATGACCTAAACCCCGAGTCCACGGCCGAGGTGTTCCCGCAGGTCGAGGTTCCGACCACCCTGACGCGGCAACGTATTCTCGACACCTTGGGCAAGCAGGATTCGGTTTCGGTGTATGATCTGCCCCAACTGATCCGAGACCTCCGTGAGGCCGGATTTTCAACAAAACAGTATGAAGTCTGGCTGCAAGTTCAGCTTGCAAGGCCGTTGTTTTTGATGTCGATGGTGATGATCGGCGCCGCATTCACAATGCGCCACGTTCGCTTTGGCGGCACCGGCATCGCAGTTCTGTCGGCCGTTTTGCTGGGTTTTGCCATTTATTTCGTTCGCAATTTTGCCCAGATACTTGGGGAAAACGGTCAATTGCCTATCATCGTCGCGGCTTGGGCGCCGCCCTTTGCAGCCATTCTATTGTCCCTCGGCTTACTGCTTCATGCGGAGGACGGCTGATGCGGATGTTATCCCGCCTTCTGCTGTCAGGCGCCGTTGCCCTGACCCTGCCGACCGGTGCTTTGGCCCAGACCCAGCCCGAGTCCGATCCCGCGCAGAATGCTCAACAACAAGACCAGCCCGCATTACTGGTGGCGGACGAGATTTTCATCACGCCCGACCGCGTGCTGGTCGCAGAAGGCAATGTCGAAGCCTATCAGGGCGACGTCAAAATAACCGCCGATCGCGTCACCTATGATCGCGAGACTGGCATGCTAACGTTGGACGGCCCAATCCGTATCGATCAGGGCGGCGAGACGACGCTGCTTGCGGATTCGGCCGAGTTGGACGATACCATTCAGAACGGGCTTCTGATCGGTGCCCGGATGGTCTTCGACCAACAGGTGCAGATCGCCTCGGTTCAGGCCACTCGTGCAGGGGGCAGGTACACCCAATTCAGCAAAGTCTCGGCTACGTCGTGCCATGTCTGCGCCAACGGGAAACCCCCGATCTGGCAAATTCGCGCCCGAAAAGTCACCCATGATCAGGTGGAACGCCAGCTCTACTTTGAGGGAGCGCAACTGCGGGTTCTGGACGTGCCTGTCTTCTACTTTCCTTATCTGAGGTTACCAGACCCGACACTGGAGCGCGCCACCGGATTTCTTGTGCCGTCGATTCGGACCACGTCGCAACTGGGAACCGGTGTCAGGACACCCTATTTCATAAAGTTGGGCGATCATAAGGACCTAACGCTAACACCTTATATCTCACCCAAGACCAAAACCTTGGGATTGCGCTATCGGCAGGCATTCAAGAATGGTCGCATCCAGCTCACCGGCGCGTTAACCCGCGACGACCTGCAACCGAACGAAGATCGGGGATATCTGTTTGCCAATGGCTGGTTTAACCTGAATGACGGATTTCGTTTTACGTTCAACATCAGAACCACATCCGACGACGCCTACCTGGCCGATTACGGCCTGCCAGATCTTGACCGTCTGCGCAGCGAGGTGGCCCTTGAAAGGATCAAACGCGACACCGCGTTCCGCACCAGCTTAATCCACTACAAAACACTGCGCGACAGTGAAGATCAGGATGAAATCCCGTCACGGGTATTCGACCTGTACTATCAGAAACGCTTATTCCCAACTTCCTTGGGAGGCGAAGTACGGCTCAGTTTCATCACTCATGCGCATGAACGCACCAGCAACGAGGACATTGTAGGCCGCGACATCGCGCGCGCAACGTTTGATGCGGTATGGATGCGTAACTGGACACTTGCGTCCGGTCTGCGGGCTGAGGCCCGTGTGGGCACCTCAGTCGACGCATTCAACATTCGCCACGACAGCGAGTTTCCCCAGAATGTGACGCGGGCCACCCCGCGTGCGGCTCTGACACTGCGCTATCCGATGCAACGGCGAGAACAGACCGGAGCGACTCAGGTACTCGAGCCGATTGCCCAGATTGGCTGGACCCATGTGACCGATGATGATGTGCCAAACGACGAAAGCACCTTTCAGGAGTTTGATCAGGGTAACTTGCTGGCCCTGTCACGATTTCCGGCGCCGGATCAGCGCGAAGATGGTGTGACAGGTGTCATCGGTGTCAATTGGTCTCGCTATGCTGCCAACAATTGGCGAGCCCTGGCCACGGTCGGCCAGGTTTTTCGTACAAAAGCGAATCCCAATTTCAACCTGACGTCTGGCCTGCAGGGTACGTCCTCGGATCTGCTGTTGGCTGGTCAGATTCAAACCGCCAACGGCTGGTCGTTGGCAGGGCGCGGCCTGCTAAACGGGAATTTCAGCTTTACCAAGGCGGAACTCCGCGCCGCCTGGCTGCAAGAGATAGTAGGCGTGACTGGCAGTTACATCTGGCAAGAGCAAGACCCGGCCGAAAACCTGGATGAAGAGATTTCCGAAGTCAGGTTGACTGGACGTTACCGTGTAAATCAGAACTGGAACACAACGGCCTCGGCGCGCTATGACCTTAAAGAATCCGAACCGATCCGCTATGGACTGGGGGTCACGTATCGGAATGAATGTGTGCAGGTTAACATGAACGTCAGCAGGCGCTTTACTGTGTCATCCAGTATTGAGCCTACGACAGAATTCGGCTTTACCGTAGCCCTGACGGGATACTCCGTTGACGGTGGCGGCCAACAGTTCAAGAGAAGATGCAGTTGATTTCAGGTTTCACCAGTTTCCTTCGCTCCGGTTGGCTAAAGCCGGTCGCCCCCGTGATTGTCGGGGCAATGTTGTCGATCACATCACCTCAGGTCGATGCCCAAAGCCTGTTTTCACCGGCTATCAAGGTCAACCAGGATATCATCACCTGGTACGAATTGAGCCAGCGGCAACAATTTCTCACCGCTCTAGGCGCGCCTGGCGCTTCTGAAGACGAAGTGCGCAAGGCTCTGATAGACGAGCGGCTGCGTCGACAAGTGATGCGCGATGCCGGGATTCAGGCCGCTCCCGAAGACATACAGGGCGGTATCGACCAATTTGCCGCGCGTGGGCAATTGTCGTCCGACGAGTTCCTGCAGTTGCTGGCCGATCAAGGCGTTGATCGCGAAACCGTTCGGGATTTTGTCGCCGACCAGATCACGTGGCGGGATTACGTCAGTTCGCGTTTCCTGTCGCAGGCCCGCCCAAGCGATGATGAAATTAACCGTGCGCTGGGACAAACCGACGGCGGCGGTCTTCAGGTACTCTTGTCTGAAATCATCATCCCTGTGAACCAGCAAACCGTGGCACAAGCCGAACTTCTGGCAGAAGAAATTTCTCAGTTGGAAGGCTTTGATTCTTTTTCAGCGGCAGCGACGCAATACTCAGCGGCCACCACCCGCGACAATGGCGGGCGCCTGGACTGGCTGAATCTCTCCAGCCTGCCACCGGCCCTGCAACCGGTCATCATTGGACTTAAAAACGGGGATATCACCCAACCACTGTCTCTGCCCAACGCCATCGCTCTGTTCCAGATGCGCGGTCTGCGCGAGGTCGCAACCGGGACCACCAGCTACTCCGAAATCGACTACGCGATCTACAACATGCCCGGCGGACGCAGCGCCGATACTCTGGCCAAAGCGGCCCGATTGAAGGAAGAGATCGACACCTGCGACGACCTTTACGGCATCGCCCAAGATCAACCAGCCGAAGTGCTGCAACGGATTCAGGCCAGCCCGAGCGAGATCCCCCGCGACGTCGCGCTGGAACTTGCCAAGTTGGACCTCAACGAGGTGTCTACGGCGCTGACCCGAAACAACGGTCAGACACTGTTGTTCCTGATGCTGTGCACTCGCACCCGCGATCTGGGTGAAGAGACAAGCCGTACAGATGTCGCCAACGCGCTTACCCAACAACGGCTTGAGGCTTTTGCGGATAGTCTTCTGGCACAGTTGCGCGCCGAAGCGACCATCGTCGAACAATGACGGCACCGATTGCGCTCAGCTGCGGAGACCCGGCCGGTATAGGCCCGGAAATCGCAGCCAAGGCGTGGTCGAACCTGCGCGACACCTGTCCGTTCTTCTATATCGGTGACGCAGGCCATCTGCCGCCCGACACTTCGGTTGCGCGTATCACGCACCCATCCGAGGCCGCTAAAGCCTGCGCCACCGCCCTGCCGGTTCTGCACATGAATTTCCCGGCCCCCAACGTTCCGGGCCAGCCGGACCCGGCCAACGCGCCTTATGTCATCGACGCCATTGAACAAGGTGTGTCGCTGGTGCAATCCGGTGTCGCATCAGCGCTGTGCACCGCGCCGATCCACAAAAAAGCCCTGATCGACGGGGCTGGGTTCGCCTATCCCGGCCATACCGAGTTTCTGGCCGCTCTTGCGGATTGCAAACGGGTGGTGATGATGCTGGCCTCCGATCAATTGCGCGTGGTGCCCGCAACCATCCACATCCCCCTGTCGCAGGTGCCCTCCGCCTTGACCCCGGATTTGCTGCGCGAGACCATCGCCATCACTGCCGAGGGTTTGAACAATCAGTTCGGCATCGTACATCCTCGCATCGACATCGCAGGCCTGAACCCTCATGCGGGCGAAGGCGGCAAGATGGGCCGGGAAGAACTGGACTGGATCGCCCCGCTGATCGAAGACCTGCCCACTGACAGTTTCACAGTCACCGGTCCGCACCCGGCGGACACAATGTTCCACGCCGCCGCCCGCGCGCGCTATGACGCGGCGATTGCGATGTATCACGATCAGGCGCTGATCCCGATCAAGACGCTGGATTTCGACCGCGGTGTAAACGTGACGCTGGGCCTGCCCTTCATTCGCACCTCACCCGACCACGGCACGGCGCTGGATATCGCTGGAAAAGGAGTCGCCACCCCTACAAGCCTGATTGAGGCCCTGAAACTGGCCCAACGCATGGCACAAAGCTCTTGAACCTTCACCTGGCCCCAAATATCCCCGCCGGAGGCAAAAAATCACTGGCGCATCCCCCTAACCCCGCGCCTTGGTAACCAGATCATGAGCGCAATCGACAATCTTCCCCCTCTGCGCGAGGTCATCGCGACACACCAACTCTCGGCCCGCAAATCGCTGGGCCAGAACTTCCTGCTGGATCTGAACCTGACCGCCAAGATCGCGCGCCAGGCCGGAGATCTGACTGACTGCGACGTTCTGGAAATCGGCCCCGGCCCCGGAGGTTTGACCCGTGGTCTGCTGTCCGAAGGCGCCCGCAAGGTCGTGGCGGTGGAAAAAGACACCCGCTGTATAGCCGCCCTGAGCGACATCGCCGCCGCTTACCCCGGCAGGCTTGAGGTGATAAACGGCGACGCGCTGGAAATCGATCCGCTGGCGCATCTGACACCTCCGATCCGTATTGCGGCCAACCTACCCTATAACGTGGGCACCGAATTGCTGGTTCGCTGGCTGACGCCACCCGAATGGCCGCCATTCTGGCAGAGCCTCACCCTGATGTTCCAGCGCGAAGTGGCCGAGCGTATCGTCGCCCAACCCGGCAGCAAGGCCTATGGTCGGCTTGCCATCCTCGCCCAATGGCGGGCTGAAGCCCGTATCGCAATGTCCCTGCCCCCCGGAGCCTTTACCCCGCCGCCCAAGGTGTCCAGCGCGGTGGTCCACCTGACCGCCCTGCCCGAGCCACGCTTTCCGGCCGAGGCGGCAACCCTCTCGCGCGTCGTGGCGGCTGCCTTCAACCAGCGCCGCAAGATGCTACGCGCTTCGTTGAAAGGCGTTGCTCCCGATATTGAAGATCGTCTGCTTGCGGCTGGCATCCAGCCCACGGAACGGGCCGAGCAAGTGCCGCTCGAGGCGTTTTGCGCGCTGGCCCGCGAAATCAAAAAAGGCTGACAGCAAAATAGCCCCGGAAACTCCGGGGCTTTTGCAAATTCTCTACCAGCGCTTATTCGGCCGCTTCTGGCGCATCCCCATCGGTCTTGGGGGCATCCTCGGCAGGTGCTGCCTTGGGTTTACGTGCCCGCGGCTTACGTGCAGGCTTTTCCTTTTTCTCCGGCGCCGGAGCGGGCTCGGACCCTTTGCTTTCCGGCGTCTCGACCAAACCGCTTTCCGGTGCGGCCTCAGGCGTGCCGAAATCCATCACGTCGGGCTGCGGAGCCTCGGCCGGGTCTGCCTGGCGCGCGGCCTCGCGTTCCTGACGCTCGGCGCGTTCGCGGTCCCGTTCGGCTTGGCGTTCGCGGTTCTGGCGCTCTTGCTCTTCGCGGCGTGCTTCCATCTCGCGCTGCGCTTCGCTCAGAAGGCGCAGGTAATGCTCGGCGTGCTGCTGAAAGTTTTCGGCTGCCACGCGGTCGTTGGAAAGCTGGGCATCGCGCGCCAACTGATTGTATTTGTCAATGATCTGCTGGGGCGTACCGCGCACCTTACCTTCGGGACCCGAGCTGTCAAAAACCCGGTTAACAACGTTGCCGCCAGAAGGACGATTGCGGTTATTCTTGGCCCGCGAGCGGGATTTGGAAGATCTCATCTTACTTTACGTCAGCCTTGTCATTCGGTGCCGATGTAGTCGCGTCCTGCACTGCTCAATGGCTTTAGCCGTCACGCGATGTCGACTTTTTTGGGCTTGGCGTCAGGGGCCCGCTGAAACAGCGTCAACCTCTCCGACTATCTCTGAGTAAGCATGTCCAGCGCGCGCAGACAAGAGGTTTGTCAAAAAATTCGCAGCTTTTTTACATTGATCGGCGTTTTTTGGCCTCACCCACAGGTCCAACTACGGCATTTTTGCAAGGACAACGCGATCACGGCCATCCAGATCGTGAATGACCCGCGTTTCGACCAGACCCGCAGCCTGGAACAGGGATGCGACGCTTTGACCCTGTGTCGGGCCGATTTCGACCAAAATCCGTCCCCCCGGCATCAGGAAATCCGGTGCCGAAGCCGCGATATGGCGATACGCGCCAAGCCCGTCGCCCTCATCCGTCAGGGCCATGCGCGGCTCATGCTCGCGCACTTCGGGGGACAACTCTTCCATTTCGGACAGAGAAATATATGGCGGATTTGAAACAATCAGGTCGAATTCGCCCTCAATGTTCTCAAACCAGTCCGAGCGCAGAATCTCAACCCGCTCCTGCACCTGATGCTGCACCGCGTTGGCACTGGCCTGCAGGCAGGCGGATTCGCTCAGATCCGCGCCCACGCCCGAGGCACTAGTACGCTCGGCCAACAGTGTGATCAGGATGCAGCCTGAGCCGGTGCCCAAATCCAGCACATGATCGAAGGGTTCACTTAACGCCGCCTCGATCAGCGTTTCGGTTTCGGGCCGTGGGTCCAACACATCTCGGCTGACACGGAATTGACGACCGTAGAATTCACGCTCGCCCAACAAATGCGAGACCGGCACCCGAATCGCACGCAACGAGATCAACTGGTCATAGCGTTCGGCAATTTCGGGCGACAGTTCCTCGGGCGCGATCAGCGTGACCCGGCTGGCTTCGATTCGAGCAGCGTGAGCCAGCAACACCCGTGCATCCCGCGCCGGATCGGCTACCCCTGCGGCCCGCAGACGTGCGGTGGCGGCGACCATCGCCTGCGCCGCTGTCAACGCTGCGATCATTGTGCCATCTCCGCCAGCAAGCGCGCCTGATCGTCGGCGGTCAGCGCATCGATCACCTCGTCCAGATCGCCCTGCATTACCTGATCCAACTTATACAGCGTCAGATTGATACGGTGATCGGTCATGCGGCCCTGCGGGAAATTATAGGTCCTGATCCGCTCGGACCGGTCGCCCGAACCCACCTGACTGGCGCGGTCAGCAGAGCGTTCGCTGTCGATCCGCTGGCGTTCCAGATCGTAAAGGCGCGTTTTCAGAACCTGCATCGCAATCTCACGGTTGCGGTGCTGGGATTTCTCGGAACTCGTAACCACCAATCCTGTTGGCAGGTGCGTGATCCGAACCGCCGAATCCGTAGTGTTCACGTGCTGCCCACCTGCACCCGAGCTGCGCATGGTGTCGATGCGAATGTCGTTGGCGTCGATCTGGATATCCACATCCTCGGCTTCGGGCAGAACCGCCACAGTGGCCGCCGAAGTATGGATACGCCCCCCGCTTTCGGTTTCCGGTACGCGCTGCACCCGATGCACACCGGATTCGTATTTCATCCGGGCAAAGACATTGTCACCCTTGATATGGGCAACGACTTCTTTGATCCCGCCTAAATCCGAGGCCTGTTCCTCGATAATCTCGAACTGCCAGCCGCGCCCTTCGGCATAGCGCTGGTACATCCGCAGCAGATCCCCTGCGAACAGCGCGGCCTCGTCCCCGCCAGTGCCGGGCCGGATTTCCAGCATTGCAGGCCGTTCGTCGGCTTTATCCCGGGGCAACAACGCCAATTGCAGTGCATGCTCGGCCTGTGGAATACGGGCCTGAAGGTCGGGGATTTCCTCCTCTGCCAGCTCTTTCATGTCGGGGTCGGCCAGCATTACCTCGGCCTCGGCCAGATCGGCGACAAGCTGTCGCCACGCCAAGATCTGATCGACCACCGGCTTGAGGTCCGAATACTCCTTGGCCAAAGCCGCAATGTCGCCGCCCGAGGCGCCATCTGCCATAGCGGCTTCGAGGTACTGGAATCGCTGGGTTATCTGCTCAAGGCGTTCTTCGGGGATCATCCGCGCGGTGTCTATCAATCCGAGGCTTTGGTCAAGGGCCGTCGCTGTGCTAAGCTGACGCGCATGAGACGTTTGGTGCTTGTTTTCCTACTGTGCGCGGCGCCTGCCATGGCCGATGTGATCGGCCCCGGAGGCAAGGTTCAGGACTGTTATTGCACCGACAAATCCGGCACGCGCGTGGAACTGGGTGAGATGATCTGCCTTCAGGTCGATGGCCGCATGTTCACGGCGCAGTGCCAGATGTCGCTGAACGTACCGATGTGGCGCGAGGTGCAAGAAGGGTGTTTGTCGTCAAGGTTGCAAAGCATCGAGCCACCCATCAACCCGGTTTCGGTTTACCCCAAAATCTGAACGCCCAAAGCGCAGGCGAGCGTGGATGCGCAAGGTGTCTCCGTCCTGCTGAACGGTAGTGTAGTCGGGAAAGCCGATCATTTTGGTGCGGCTGATGTAGGTGACCATACCTTCTTCCACTGAGCCGGCCAAAACCGAGGTTCGGGGTGTAGCTCTGGCGACAGCGTCTAGCCGCGCAAGACCATCCGGCCCGGTTTCCACCACGCGAGTGACACTGCCCTGACTATCGTGGTTCGTTTCACCCAAAGGTGCCGCATGCCATATGCCCGGGTCGGACGGCGCCAAACGGATATAGGCGCCCAGCACCACCACGGCCCCAACAATCAACCAAAACAACATTCTTTTCATCCCGAACCCATTCTGATTGCAGACAATATTCGGAACAAAGTACTCGGCAAGGTGCCGAACTGCTTACCGTGACGTCACCCCGGGCAATATGCACAAAAGCTCGAACAACAGATTTGCCGCCGTCAACGCTGTGTTCCCTGTGGGGTCATAGGGCGGAGAAACCTCGACCAAATCGCAACCCACCACATTCATCCCAGCCAGCGCGTGGATCAGTTGCAGCGCTTGCGGTGTGGTAAGGCCTCCGATCTCGGGCGTTCCGGTGCCGGGCGCGAAGGAAGGATCGAGGCTGTCTATGTCATAAGAGATATAGGTCGGGTGGTCCCCGACGGTCTTTCGGATTTGTGCGCCGATCTCGGTTAAGTTCTGCTGCCACAGCTCCCACGCCGGAAATTGACGGAAGCCCCAACCTTTGGCCTCGGTGAAATCTGACGCGGCATAGCCCGAACCGCGAATACCAATCTGGAAGGTCTTGTCGGGAACGATCAGCCCCTCTTCGTAGGCACGGCGGAAGACAGTGCCGTGGGTTTCCTTTTCACCGAACATCTCATCATTCACGTCCGCATGGGCATCCACATGGACCAATGCGACCGGCCCCCGTTTGGCCGCAATCGCCCGCAGAATCGGCAGGGTGATCGAGTGATCGCCGCCCATGGCAACCGGTATCACGCCTTGCGCCAAAATTGCGTCATAGCTTTCTTTGATGATCGTCAGACTATCAGCCAGCGAGAAGGTATTGATCGCCAGATCGCCGATATCCGCGATCTGCAGACTGTCGAACGGGGCCGCGGAATTGGCCATGTTATAGGGCCGGATCATCGCGCTTTCACTGCGGATCTGCTTTGGCCCGAACCGCGTACCCGACCGCCACGAAGTGCCGATGTCCATCGGAATACCCAACACGGCCACGTCCAGCCCGGCCAACGTATCCGCCTGCGGCAGGCGCATGAACGTGTTCGGCCCGGAAAACCGCGCCAGATCATTGCCGCTGATGGGTTGGTTAAACTCTGTCATGCCCGTATGTCTCCCGTCCGGCCTTTTGGTTAACGTGATATCGGAAAGATGGCTAACCAATGGTTAAGGCACCAGTTTGTTCCACCCCAACAGGCAAATAATCTGCGTTGCCACATGGGCCCCGGCAATCGCCGTCGCGCCGGATGTATCGTAGGGCGGAGAAACTTCAACCACGTCGCCACCCTTGATATTGATCCCGGCAATATCGCGCAGGATGATCTGCGCCTGAATCGACGTAAGGCCTCCCCAAACGGGTGTGCCGGTGCCCGGGGCAAAGGCCGGGTCCAGACCATCGATGTCAAAGCTCAAGTAAACCGGGCTGTCACCCAGAATGCCTTTGATCTTTTGTGCCACGACGGCGGGACCGGACTCGTAGACCTCGCGCGCGTCGATGATGTTGACGCCCAAAGTGTCCTCATTGGTGGTGCGGATGCCCACCTGAACCGAGCGTTTCGGGTCCACGATCCCCGACTTCACCGCCTTGTAGAACATGGTCCCGTGATCCACGCGAGTCATGTCGTCATCGGCCCAGGTGTCCGTATGCGCATCGAATTGCAGCAAGGACATGGGGCCATATTTCTCGGCATAGGCTTTCAGGATCGGAAAGCTGATATAGTGATCGCCGCCCAGCGAGACCGAGGCTACGTCAGCCGCCAGAATGGTGCGGACATGATCGGTCAAGGTGTCGGGAAAGGCCGGGATATTGGCATAGTCATAGGCCACGTCGCCATAGTCCACGATGGCCAACTCGCTGAGTGCATCGAACGGCCAGCCATAGGGCGCGTCGGGCGATTGCAGCGCGCTGGCCTCACGGATGGCGCGGGGTCCCAGCCGGGTACCGGGGCGGTTGGTTACCGCCTGATCAAACGGCACACCGGTCACGGCAATATCCACGCCCTTCAGGTCTTTGGTATAAAGCCGCCGCAGGAACGAGGTGGCACCTCCAAAGGTGTTCTCGAACGACAGCCCTTTGAGGTCCGGGTTGGTGAATGCCTCATCCACCTGATTTTTTGCGTCTTCCAGTGCCATGATTTTCCCCCGTCAGCCCAGCGGCTGCGCCTTTTCCACGATCCGCGCAAAGAATGAGGCCCCCACCGGCGCGATCTCGTCGTTGAAGTTGTATTTCGGATGGTGCCACCCGGCCCCTTCGCCCTGCCCCAGGAACAGATAGGCCCCCGGGCGGGCGTTCAACATATAGGCGAAATCCTCGGCCCCCATGTTTCGCGGAACGTCATCGACGACCCTGTCAGACCCCGAGATTTCCCGCGCGATATCTGCCGCGAAATTCGTTTTTTCGGGGCTATTGATCGTAGCAGGATAATGCACTATGTAGTCAAGCCGCGCCTCAACCCCGTACGAGGCCGCCTGCCCCTGTACGATCTGCTCCATCCGCTCCATCACCATCTTTTGCACGGCCGGATCAAAAGTGCGTACCGTGCCGTTGATATAGGCGGTATCCGGGATCACATTGTCTACCGTGCCCGTGTGGATTTGCGTGACTGAAACCACCAGATCGTCCAGCGCATGGTGATTGCGGCTGACAATGGTCTGCAGCGCCTGCGCAATCCCGCAGGCCGCCATCACTGGGTCACGGGCTTCGTGCGGCATGGCGCCATGGCCGCCAACGCCCTGAATATACACATGGAACGTGTCCACCGCCGCCATGATCGCCCCGGGCGTCGTGTGAAAATCCCCCACCGGGACGTTGGGCGCATTATGCAGTGCATAGACCTGATAGATGTCGAACCGGTCCATGATCCCTTCTTCGACCATCACACCGGCCCCACCGCCAGCCTCCTCGGCCGGTTGAAAGATCAACGCCACGCGGCCTGAAAAATTCCGCGTTTCGGCCAGATAACGCGCGGCCCCCAGCAGCATCGAGGTATGTCC
The DNA here is from genome assembly GCF_056536985.1 of Ruegeria sp. CH8. Lineage (NCBI taxonomy): Bacteria > Pseudomonadati > Pseudomonadota > Alphaproteobacteria > Rhodobacterales > Roseobacteraceae > Ruegeria > Ruegeria sp. CH8. The sequence continues at coordinate 131,608 of NZ_JBQFQR010000007.1, forward strand.
GTCATGGCCGCAGGCGTGCATCTTTCCTGGAGTTTTCGAGGCATACTCGACTCCCGTCTCCTCTGGGATCGGCAGCGCATCCATGTCAGCGCGCAGACCAATCGTAGGCCCGTCGCCCTGCCCGTTGATAATGGCGACGATTCCGGTTTTGGCGATGCCTTCATGCAGTTCGTCCACGCCAAATTCTCGCAGACGCTCGGCGACAAAGGCGGCAGTCTCATGGCATTCGAACTCCAGTTCGGGGATCGAGTGCAGGTGCTGGCGCCATGCGGCCATATCGGAAGAGAAATCGGCAATTCGGTTGACGACGGGCATCTGGGGTGGACTCCTGATCCTGACTGCGGAATGGATGCATCTGACACCGGAACGAAAGGGTTCGCAATGGCCGAAAATCCTCTGATCCACGACAGCGATGCGGGTATCGAGCGTTTGCTGGAAATCATGCGCCGCCTGCGCGACCCGAAAACCGGCTGCCCGTGGGATATCGAACAGGATTTCGCCACCATCGCCCCCTATACGATCGAAGAGGCCTATGAGGTCGCCGACGCCATTGAGCGTGAAGCGTATGATGAGTTGAAGGGCGAGCTAGGCGACCTGCTGTTCCAATCCGTCTTTCACGCACAGATGGCCGAGGAAGCCGGGCATTTCACCTTTCAGGACGTGGTGCGCACCATGTCGGACAAGATGGTCGACCGTCATCCGCATGTTTTTGGTGACGAATCTCGGGACAAGTCGGCCGATCAGCAGACGGTGGATTGGGAGGCCATCAAAGCCGCCGAACGTGCTGGCAAAGAACAAAAAGGCGCGTTGGACGGTGTGGCGGCGAACCTGCCCGCCCTGCTCCGCGCCCACAAGCTACAGAAGCGTGCCGCCCGTGTGGGCTTCGACTGGCCCGACGCCAGCCACGTGCTGGCCAAGATCACCGAAGAAGCCGCCGAATTGGAAGAGGCGCGCAACAGCATGGACGCCGACGCGCTGGAGGATGAATTCGGCGATCTGCTGTTCGTGATGGTCAATCTGGGCCGCCATCTGGGCATCGAACCCGAGGCCGCCCTGCGCCGCACCAACGCCAAGTTCACCCGCCGGTTCGAACAGGTCGAGGCGCGGCTTTCCGCCCGTGGAAAAACCCCGTCTCAAAGTGACTTGGCCGAGATGGACGCGCTATGGGACGAGGTTAAAACCGAGGAACATCGCGCCAACGGCAAACTCCCGCCTGTGGACGCCGCGACCGGGGCCTGAAACCGCTGGACAAGCGCGGTGACACTTGCGAGTGTCCGCGCTTCAAGACCCCGGAGGCAGAGCATGGCACCCCGCAAAATCATCATCGACACCGACCCCGGACAGGACGACGCCGTCGCCATTCTGCTCGCGCTGGCCAGCCCGGAAGAGATTGATGTTCTGGGGATCACCGCCGTTGCCGGGAACGTGCCGTTAGAGTTGACTGCCAAGAACGCACGGATCGTCTGTGAACTGGCTGGACGCACAGACGTACCGGTCTATGCCGGGTGCGATCGCCCACTAAACCGCCCTCTGGTCACGGCGGAACATGTGCACGGCAAAACTGGGCTGGATGGTCCTGTCCTGCCGGACCCGGAAACGCCCTTGGCTGAGGGCCACGCGGTTGATTTCATCATCGACACCCTGCGCGCGAATGAACCCGGAACCGTGACGCTGTGCCCTTTGGGACCGCTGACCAATCTCGCCACGGCTTTTCAGAAAGCCCCCGACATCATCGAACGGGTTCAGGAAATCGTCCTGATGGGCGGGGCGTATTTCGAGGTTGGCAACATCACCCCGGCGGCAGAATTCAACATTTACGTTGATCCTGAAGCCGCTGAAATTGTGTTTAAATCCGGAATTCACGTCGTGGTGATGCCGCTAGATGTGACACATGACGCACTGGTCACCAAACACCGCAACGACGCCTTCCGCGCGCTGGATTCGAAAGTCGGCCATGCCGTCGCCGAGATGACGGATTTCTTCGAACGGTTCGACAAGGAAAAATACGGGTCCGAGGGTGCGCCGTTGCATGACCCCTGCGTGACCGCCTACCTGATCCGGCCCGAGCTGTTCTCGGGCCGTCACATCAACGTCCAGATCGAAACTCAGTCGGAACTGACCATGGGCATGACCGTCGCCGACTGGTGGCGCGTCACGGACCACGCGCCCAACGCAATGTTCATGGGTGAAATCGATGCTGACGGATTCTTTGACCTGCTAACAGAAAGGCTGGCCCGCCTATGAGCGCCGCACTGAAACTTGCCCGCCCCGAAGACCTGGATCGTCTGATGGGGCTGGTCACCGCCTTTCACGCCGAAGCAGGCATCGAACAGGACATCGATCAGACACGCAACGCCCTGGCCCCCTTGCTAGAAGGCATCCCCCACGGTTGCATCTATCTTATCGGGCCGGGCCGCGCACCGTTGGGCTATATCGTTTTGACCTTCGGATGGTCGGTCGAATTTGGCGGTATGGATGGTTTCGTAGACGAGATTTACATCCGCCCCGCCGTCCGGGGCCGCGGCATCGCGACTGAGGTTCTATTGGACTTGCCCAAAGCCCTTGCTGGCGCTGGCCTGACCGCCCTGCATCTTGAGGTCGACCGCGCCAACGAAGCCACGCAAAAGTTATATTTACGCACAGGCTTCAGACCACGTGATCGTTACGTATTGATGAGCAGAAAGCTCTGACTTTCGGCCGCCCCCATCGGAGCCGACACATGGTCGGCTCAGTTATTAGCGGGATTCCCCACGGAAGACGTAGGTTGGCATGTCCATATCATGAACAGGATCACTCGCAGACACCGGATCACCGGTGATTGGGTAAGTGCCCGGCCCTGAACAGGCCGCCAAAAATACAGTGCTGATCACTGAAGCTACGAGAAGGAATTTCGAACCAGACATGGTATGCTCCTTTCTGTAATGCAGCTAGAATACGACAGCTCAAATTGACACAAATAGGAAAAAGTTCACACATAATGGAAATTATGCTTGCCCGAACTCCGTGTTTTGAAAAAGAGCCGTCTTTTCTGGCAGTTACAGAAGAAATTTTTTCGGATTTTTTTTGCGCGACCCGCGTTAACCGAGTTTCTTGGCCAATTCTGTAAAATCTTCTGCCACAATAGCCCAGTTGCCCTCTGCCTTCAGATCGTGGGATTGAGACGGCCCATACTCGGTCGGACGAGCAACAAACGCGGTTTTCAACCCAGCCTGCCGGGCCGCATAAAGATCGTCATTGTGTGCCGCAACCATCATGACCTGATCGGGGTTAAGACGTAACGCGGCACAACTGGCCAGGTAAACTTGTGGCTTGGGTTTATAGTCCTTGGCAATTTCGGCACCAAGAATGCAGTCCCAAGGCAGCCCTCCAAACTTAGCAAGCCGCGTCATCAACGCGATCGAGCCGTTGGAACATGGCGCTATAATCCGCTTGCATTTCAGCGCCTGCAGCCCCGGCACCACGTCCGGCCAAGGATCCAAGCGTTCCCATGCTGCTGTTAAATCGGTGGGATTTGGGACAGTCACACCAAAGCGGGTGGCGACGACCTCAAGGTTTTCGCGGTGAAGATCGTCCAGCGGCACATAGCCCCTACCCCCTTCGCGGATGGCGGCCATCGATGGGTCGTACTCTGCCCGCCACGCATCGGCAAATTCCAGGGCGTTCAGATCCGGCAAGACCGCCGCCACTTCGCGCGCGATGGAACTGCGCCAGTCAACGCAGGTGCCGAACACGTCAAAGATTAGCGCTTCTACCATGATCTGGCCTTCATCCTGACAGGTCCTGCCCGGTGTCGGGCAGGACTATTTTTGCCGGATCAGCGCTTCAGGATCGAAGCCCCGGCATATTCCGCGACCTCGCCCAGCGATTCCTCGATGCGGATCAGTTGGTTGTACTTGGCCAACCGGTCCGACCGCGCCAGCGAGCCGGTCTTGATCTGACCGCAGTTGGTGGCCACTGCCAGATCGGCGATCGTGGCGTCCTCGGTCTCGCCCGAGCGGTGCGACATGACGTTGGTATAGCGCGCCCGGTGCGCCATATCCACGGCACGCAGGGTTTCGGTCAGCGAACCAATCTGGTTCACCTTGACCAGCATCGAGTTCGCACAGCCGTTTTCGATCCCCTGAGCCAGACGTTCAGGGTTGGTCACGAACAGGTCGTCACCCACCAGCTGCACCCGGTCACCCAGCATATCAGTCAGCGCGCGCCAACCGTCCCAGTCATCCTCGGACATGCCGTCTTCGATCGAGATGATCGGGTAGTCGTTGACCAGCGCCGCCAGATAGGCCGCGTTTTCGTCAGAGGTCAGGGTCTTGCCCTCACCGGACAGAAGGTATTTGCCGTCCTTATAGTATTCAGTTGCGGCACAATCGAGCGCCAGATGGATTTCCTCGCCTGGCTTGTAGCCTGCCTTTTCAATGGACTTCAGGATGAAATCCAGCGCCTCGCGGGTCGAGGCGATGTTCGGGGCAAAGCCGCCCTCGTCACCGACTCCGGTGGCCAAACCAGCCGCCGAGAGTTCCTTTTTCAGAGTGTGGAAGACCTCGGACCCCATGCGGACCGCCTCGCGGATGTTCGCGGCCGAGGTCGGCATGATCATGAATTCTTGAATGTCGATCGGGTTGTCAGCATGCTCACCACCGTTGATGATGTTCATCATCGGCACCGGCAGAACGCGGGCCGAGGTGCCGCCGACATAACGGTACAAAGGCTGCGTAGTGAAATCTGCAGCCGCCTTCGCAGCCGCCAGCGAGACACCCAGAATGGCGTTTGCGCCCAGACGGCCCTTGTTCTCGGTCCCGTCCAGTTCGATCATCGCCTGGTCGATTGCAACCTGCTCGGTCGCGTCAAAGCCCACCAGTTCTTCGGCGATCTCACCGTTCACGGCGGCGACGGCTTCCAGCACGCCCTTGCCCATGTAGCGGCTTTTGTCGCCGTCACGCTTTTCCACCGCTTCGTAGGCACCGGTCGAGGCACCCGAAGGCACGGCGGCGCGACCCATGGTGCCGTCTTCCAGGATCACGTCCACTTCGACCGTCGGGTTACCCCGGCTATCCAGAATTTCGCGTGCGTGAATGTCGATGATGGTGCTCATGAGGCCCGTCCCTGTGGCTGAAATCAGTTGCACGCCTCATAGCATCACAGGGTAAAAAGTAAACCGGTCATGTTATCGCTAACACGCATATAATCGGAGCTTTAGGGCTAACAGGTTCCTGTTTGCGCCAACGTGCGACGATCCGTCAGGCCGCAAGCGCCATCTGGCGGGCCAGCTTGCGTTCGCGAATAAAGGTGTACATGCCCGACCCCATGATCAACGCCGCCCCAGCAAAGGTCAGGAAATCAGGACGTTCCCCAAACATCAGCATTCCCGCCATGATCGAAAAGATCAGCCGCGTATAGCGGAAAGGCATCAACGCCGAAGCCTCGCCAATCCGCATGGCGGTGACGATGCCGTAGTAACCAAGCACACCAAATCCGACGGCACCGATATACGGGCCGATCTGCGCCGATTGCAGCGGAACGACGGGTTGGGCGGTAAACACCATCAGCGCCACACCCGACAAGGCCACCGCAAAATAGGCCTGCAGAGCCACCACCGAAGACGCGATCCGCGGGTCAAGCTTGCGGGTGATCAGGTCCCGCGCGGCAATGGCGATCACGGTTGCCACAACATACAGAGAGTCGGGCTGAAACCCGTCGAAACCCGGCCGAATGATCATCAGGACGCCGATGAAGCCAAGCCCAACGGCGCTCCACCGCCGCCAGCCGACCTTTTCACCCAGAAACAGCGCCGCCCCCATGGTGACGGCCAGTGGCATCGCCTGGAACACCGCGGCCACCGTGGACAGGTCCACCAGTGACAGAGCGGTCACGAAGGTTAGCGCCCCGACCATCTCGGTCGCGGCACGGGCCAGAGGCAAGGGCTGCCAGACTACTGGATCAAGGATGCGCTTGCGGGTGGCCACAGCCAGTGCCACAAACAGAAGACCACAGACCACACCCAGAACAACCATGATCTGACCAGTCGGCACAGTGACCGACAGCAGCTTGATGAACATGTCCTCAAGTGCAAAGGCCGCCATCGCGCCGACGACCAGCAAAATGCCGTTTACGTTGTTCATGGTCATTTCCGTAAAATCTCGCGGCCCTATTCGCCGCCCCTTACGTCACCCAATACGCAAGACGCCGGTTCAGGCAAGCACTATCAGGCCGAAAAATCATGATTTCCCGTGAGCCTGACCTTCGCGTTTTGTGATGGGTCAGTCCTGATCCAGCGGCACGCCGTACAGTTCCAGTCGGTGGCCTTTCAGCTTATAGCCCAATTTGGCCGCGATTTTTTCCTGCAGCGCTTCGATCTCGGGGTCGACGAATTCAATCACCTCACCCGATTGCATGTCGATCAGGTGATCGTGGTGGTCACGCTCGGCATCTTCATAGCGCGCGCGGCCGTCGCCGAATTCCAGACGCTCGAGAATCCCGGCCTCTTCGAACAGCTTCACGGTGCGATAGACTGTGGCGATAGAAATCCCCGAATCCACCTCGGAGGCGCGGAAGTAAAGCTCCTCGACATCCGGGTGATCTTCGCTTTCTTGCAAAACCTGCGCGATCGTGCGGCGCTGGCCGGTCATACGCAGGCCTTTCGCTTCGCAACGGGCGATGATCGTATCGGACATTTGTGATCCCCAGAGTAGTTCGGGTTTCTGTCTTAATACGTCTGAGCGGCTGGCGCTACCGCGGAATTGCGGTTTCCCGCGTCACCCGCAGATCGGCCCAAATCGGCAGATGGTCCGAGGCAATATGCGCAGGCCGGGTGTCATGCACCCCATGCAAAACTGCCTCAAGCCCCACGCCCAGCGCGATCCGGTCCAACGCCCCCAAAGGCTGCGCGGCCGGGAAGCTGGGAACGGGCGGGAGAAAGCGCATGTCCGGCGCCAGATGGTCCAGCACCGGCTGACGCGACCATTCGTTGAAATCGCCTGCCCAAACAGTAGGCATCTGGTCCAGGTCATCGTCGAAACGGCGGATATGAGTGATTTGCTGGCGCCGGGACGCGGGCAACAGACCCAGATGCATCCCCATCACCCGCAACGGTCCGATATGCGTATCGAACTCTACCCGCACCGCCCCACGAGGCTCCAACCCCGGCAGGTCGTGATGATGGGTCTGCCGCACCCGGATCGCGTCGCCGCGCCAAATGACTGCGTTACCGTGCCACCCCAGACTGCCTGCCCCGCCCAGATCGACAATCTGCCACCCGGCCTCATCCAGCATGAAATGCGGCAAGGCAGCAGGTCGCGGCGGCAAACGTTTGTCAGCCTCTTGCAGCACCACAATATCGGCTTTCATGCTGTCGATGACCTGCATGATGCGTTGCGGCTGCCGCCGGAAATCGAGACCTACGCATTTCTGGATATTATAGCTGGCGATGCGCAGGGTTGAGGATTGGGTCATGGATATCCTGTGATTGGCATGTAACGGTGCGCGGCAACCCGGTTTCTCTCAAAACTGCGTAACCATCAAATTGACAGGTTCCCCTCCTTCAGCAGAGGAGGCATGACCCGTTCCGGTGACATCTTCTGCCCAGAACAGATCACCGGCGGTAAAGTCGCGAATCTCACCCGATCCGGCCTGAACGCGAAACGTTCCCGACAGAACCGTTGCAAGCTGTCGCTTGGGCGAGCGGTGCGGTTCGCCCTTCCACCCTGCAGGCAAGGTGAGGAAGACAAAGCGTGAAGCATCATACACGTCAGATACATGGAACGGCGCGGCGGGTGGGGCAAAGGTCTTGAGTTCGAGGTCAACGTCTCTGTCCTCAAAATATGAAACGCCCCCTGAATCTTCGAGCAAAATGGAATAGCGCATTATCTGCCCCCTTAAATCAAATATGATTATTCCCCTAGTGTACTCATTATGCAGTATTCCGCGTTGATGGTAAGCCGCAGGGCGATGTGATCTTCCGAATATTCCCTTTAGCCGCCCGGATATCGCTTTGTTCTTTTGGAACGCTCATTCGCCTGCAATTGCTCAATGACGCGGGGCGCGAATTGTTGGATTGAGGTTCATTCGCGATCCGAGAGTTTCTTGTTCGACATCACCTTGCTGATCTCTGATCCTGGCATCGCGTCACTGGCATAGGTAAATGTTCCCGTCTCTCGCACCTCAATCGCTGCGCGTTGCAATGCACCAAATGCGGCCCGGGCAAATGACCCACCAACGCTGATCCGTTTCACACCGGCCTCTGCCAATTGTGCAACGGTATAAGTCGGGGCTTGCAGGCCCATCACGACATTTACGGGCTTATCCAAAGCGCGGCACACGGTTCGGATCGCCTCGATATCCGGCAGGCCTGGGGCGTACAGGACATCTGCCCCTGCATCTGAAAATGCCTGTAGGCGTCTGATTGTGTCTGAAAGGTCTTTTCGACCCCAGAGATAATTCTCAGCCCGGGCCGTCAACAAAAACGGCTTACCCTGAACAGCATCTGCCGCCGCGCGAATGCGATCAACAGCCATTGGCAACGGGTAGATCGGATCGCTCTTGTTACCCGTTGCATCTTCGATGGAGCCACCGACCAGCCCAACCTCGATTGCCTGTCCTATAGTTTCTGCGCAGATTTTGGGATCGGCACCAAATCCGTCTTCCAGATCAGCAGCCACCGGCAAATCCGTAGCCTGAACAATTTCGGATGCATTCGCCAAAATTTCCTCCCTACTGAGGCTGGCGAATGAATCCAGTTTTCCTTTGGAAAAGGCGTATCCAGCACTTGTAGTTGCCAATGCTTCAAACCCCATGCAGGCCAATAACCGCGCCGAGCCCGCATCCCAGGGATTCGGAATAACGAAAGCTCCATCCCTGTTATGAAGCGCTTTGAAATGCTCAAATTTTGTTTCCTGATTCAACACGCTACCTCCGATTTCTGGGAAGTATAACAATCAGGACCAAATAGGGCATCGGTTTCTCAGCTGCCTGAAACCCACCTTATGTTCCGCAGAAAGTCGCGTGAACCACCTCTTCATCAGTCGGGGGATTTCTCAGATCAGCCGCATCGGGTTGATCAACATATGGTCGCGCCAGAACCTTGTTCAGACGATGGAACGGGGCGTAATCCCCGTTAACCGCCGCCTGTATCATCTGCTCGACCCGGTGGTTGCGCGGGATAAAGGCAGGGTTGGCGGCCTTCATTACCGCCTTTGGGCATTCTTCCCGGACCAGTCGCGCCTGCCAGCCTTCGGCCCATGTGTCGTAGGCCTCAGGCGAAAGGAACTGATCGCGGGCATTATCGTCGCCCAGTGCCCGGAAGGTGTTGGTGAAATCAGAGCGGTTCTCGGCCATGCGGGTGAGAAGATCGGTGATCAGGGCTTCGTCGCCATCATTTTCGATAGTCAGACCGATCTTGGCACGAAAGCGCGCCAGCCATTCCTGATGGATCAGACCGGGCATTGCGTGTACGATCTCGGTCGCTTCTTCGACCGCGGCTTCGGGGTCATCTACCTGCTGGATCAATGCCGTCGCCAATTGCGCCAAATTCCAGACCGCAATGTCCGGCTGGTTGGAATAGGCATAGCGTCCCATCCGATCGATTGAACTGTAGACCGTGTTCGGGTGATAGCTGTCCATGAAGGCACACGGCCCATAGTCGATGGTCTCACCAGCAATCGAGCAATTGTCAGTATTCATCACCCCGTGGATGAACCCCACGCTCATCCACTGTGCGATCAACCGCGCCTGCGCATCCCGCACCGCGCGCAGAAGGCCCATCGGCCCCTCGGCATCCGGATAGTGGCGAGCAATGGCGTAGTCGGTCAGTTTACGCAGGTTGTCGGTCTGCCCGCGGCTGGCAAACACCTGAAACGTCCCCACACGCAAATGGCTTTGCGCCACGCGGGTCAACACCGCGCCGGGCATCGGTCCTTCGCGCAAAACGACCTCACCGGTCTCAACCGCTGCCAGCGCGCGGGTGGTTGGGATGCCCATCGCGTGCATCGCCTCGGACACCACGTATTCGCGCAGGACAGGTCCCAGCCAGGCCCGGCCGTCACCTCTGCGACTGAACGGCGTTGGGCCTGAGCCCTTCAATTGAATATCCCGACGAATGCCATCGGTGCCGACTGTTTCCCCCAGCAGAACCGCGCGCCCATCGCCGAGCTGCGGATTATAGCTGCCGAACTGATGTCCTGAGTAAAGCTGCGCTATCGGCTCGGCCCCTTCGAGCAGAGTGTTACCGGCAAATGCCTCGGCCATCTCATGCACGTCACCGGGCGTGACACGCAGGATCTGCGCCAATTCCTCGTTGAACGCCACCAGATGCGGCGCACGCACCGGTATTGGCGCTTGCCGCGCATAGAAGCTGTTGGGAAGCCGGGCGTAGCTGTTGTCAAACGGGATCGTCAGGGTCATGCCGCAAACATATTGCTGAAATACACGAATACCATAGCGGATCGCACCCTCGCGTGCATAATCGCGCCAAACAACACCGAGGCCCCCATGACCGTGCAAGAGATCATCGACCACCTGAACCTGACCCAACACCCCGAGGGTGGATGGTTTCGCGAGACATGGCGTGCGGAAAACGAAGGCCGCGCCACCGGCACCTGCATCTATTTCCTGCTGCAGGCGGGTGAACGCAGCCACTGGCACCGCGTCGATGCCACCGAGATCTGGCTGTACCACGCCGGTGCACCGCTGACCCTGTCGCTCAGCCCCACAGATGACGGTCCCGCGACCGACCAACTGCTGACCCCCGACCTGACAACGGGCGCACCGCAGATCATCGTGCCTAAAAATCACTGGCAATCGGCGCAAACCACCGGAGACTACACTCTGGTCAGTTGCACCGTCTCACCTGGGTTCGAGTTCGACGGTTTCGTGCTGGCCGATTCGGGGTTTGATATCGCACGAGAATGAAGAATGGATCACCGCGAATTGATAGCGTCTATCCCGCCAGATTCCAAAGACAGCCTGCAAAAGCGGTCGAACTATGCCGGACTTAGGCATCTTGCGCTTTACGGGGTTGTGCTGACAGGCACGTCGGTGTGCATCGCAACCAAGGCCCCACTTTGGCCCCTGCTCATCCTGCCTCAGGGCGTCCTGTTGGTTTTCCTGTTCACCCTCAGCCATGAATGCACGCACAAGACGCCTTTTCGCACCGGATGGTTGAACGAAGTTATCGGGCATTTGGCTTCCATCCCCATCGCCCTGCCCTTTACGTGGTTTCGGTATTTCCATCTGGCGCATCACAAGTGGACCAACCACCCTGAAAACGACCCGGAACTTGCGGGAAAACCGCGACCAGAGAATAGGGTTGATCTGCTGGTCTACCTCAGTGGCTGGCCGTACTGGACCGGTATGGCCAAAGTTCTGGTGACAAACGCTGTGGGCAGGATCGGCGCGCCCTACCTGCCAGCTCGCCAACACCGCGCCATGCGCATTGAAGCACGCCTGTTGCTTGGGCTTTACGCCCTCGCTGGTATCAGCCTGCTGTATTCGTCGCTTTTGTTCTGGCTTTGGATTTTCCCTGTTCTGCTCGGTCAGCCATTCCTTCGCCTTTACCTTCTGGCCGAACACGGGCTTTGCCCACCCGTTGCCAACATGCTCGAAAATTCCCGCACGACTTTCACAAACCGTATCATTCGCTTTCTAGCCTGGAATATGCCCTACCATGCCGAGCACCACGCCTACCCGAACGTGCCATTCCATCAGTTACCGGCCTTGCATGAGTGGACCCAGTCACATCTGAAATCGACTTCGGAAGGCTATTCCGAGTTCACCGTAGATTACCTGAATTCCCTACAGCGCTAAGCACTCCACCCCCAACCAGCGCCTTGACCCCGGTCGTACCCGGGCATGAGGTTGGCAATCCTCTTGCGACCCGCACGGCCAGGTAAGCGAAAGCCTGCGCCTCGAGCATGTCTCCGTCCAACCCCACGGCCTCGACCGGTTCGACCTGGCAATCGAGCGAGACGCGCAGCATTTCCATCAGAACCGGGTTGTGGCGTCCACCCCCGGTCACCAACACGCGCGAGGGCGGTTTCGGGCAGTGCTCCATCCCCTGCACCACGCCTGCCGCGCACATACCGGTCAAAGTGGCAACGGCATCGGAATCTGAGAGTTCCTGAACCAGCCCGATCATCTCGGCAAAGTCGTTGCGGTCCAGCGATTTGGGCGGCATCCGGGTAAAGAACGGCTCGGCCAGAAACAGCTCCAGCGCCCCGGTTTCGACCGTCCCGCCCCGCGCGACAGCGCCGTCGCGGTCCATCGGCAGTCCAAGCCGGGCCTGCATCAAGTCGTCCACAGGTGCATTTGCGGGGCCGGTGTCGAAGGCCAGCAGCGCGCCAGGGATTTCCGGCCCGTCAAAGCTTGGGTCTACATAGGTCAGGTTCCCGACCCCACCGAGGTTCAGGAAACACAGCGGCTCGGTCGCACCGATCCATTTGGCGCAAGCAAAATGGAAGAACGGCGCCAGCGGAGCACCCTCGCCTCCCATTGCCACGTCATCGGTGCGGAAATCCCAGACGACCGGCACGCCCAGCGCCTGCGCCAGCCCCTTGCCGTCGCCCACTTGCAACGTACCGCGCCCGCTGGGTTCATGCGCAAGGGTTTGGCCATGGAATCCGATCAGATCGACCTCTTCGAACTCGGACAGCGCCTCGGCATGGGCAAAGGTCACCAGTTCGGCCGCCTTGTCCACTGCAGGTCCGTGCCATTGGCCAAGGGCACCGCGCAGATCGGCGCGTTCGGCGTCGGTATAGGCGCGATAACCGCTGGGTCCAAAGCCGATGATCCGGTGCCCGTCGGTTTCGACCACCGCCGTATCCACACCGTCCAACGACGTCCCAGACATCGCACCCAGGGCTCTGATCGGCCCGCTATTCCTGATGGCCCGGTTCACGCTCACCTCTTGTGTTTATTGGCGTCGAAACCCCGACGCGGCGCGCTAAACCTGCACGTTTTGCGCGTTCAAAGGCAAGAAAGAACGCACCTTCCGCGTGTATTTTTGTCGCCATGTGCACGCCTGCAACCACAACCAATTCGTCGAGAGAGTTGCGCGAAAGCCTGGGCTGAGTAACCATTGTCGACATCTGCATGCCAAACGGACAGCCATGACGGACACTGAGACACCCAAACAACCCGCCGAGGGGCGCAATTACCAGCTGATCTTTTGGTCAGGGTCGCTGGCGACAATTGGCGGGCAGTTGGTGAATCCCAACCTAGTGCTGCCGTTCCTGTATCTCGCCTTGGGGGCACCAACGTTTTTCGCCGGACTACTGCTGCCGTTCGTGACCGGGTCGCGGTTGATCGCCGAGATATTCATGTCTCCGTTTATCAACCGGGTGACCCGCGCAAAGCTTGCGGTTTACGTCCCCAACATCCTGACCGCAGCGATTCTGGCCATTGTTGCATTGTTTGCGACCGATCTGCCTAATGTGATGATCGTGCTGCTGTTTCTGACGACCGCTTTGATCATGGGGCTGTGTCAGGGTATCACCAGCCTGGGCACCAGTCAGATCTACGGTATTTCTGTCCCCAATGAAAAACGCAACCGGATGGTGTTTGCGCAGGCCACGATCTCGGGCATTCTGGCCATCCTTGTTGTCTGGATTACCCGTGACCTGTTGGCCTCGGAAGAACCCATGCAGCGCCACATCGTTGTCCTGTGGTGCGGGGTCATTGCCATGTTCGCCGCTGGCGTCAGCTTTGCTGGCGTTCGCCTGCTGGAAGAGGAACAGGCCCGCGCGCCCGAAAAGACAGAGAAACCCAAACCGCTGGCCGAACTGGTGACCGGGTTCAAAACCGGCATGGCCTATGAGTGGTATCGCAAGTTCCTGACGGCCCGACTGATCTTTGTCTCGGTGGAATTGGCGATGCCATTCTACACGATCCACGCGGCAACGTTTCATGTCGGAACCAAACACTCATTGAGCTACTTCGTTATGGCCGCCAGTCTGGGGATGGTGCTTGGCTCTATCATCTGGGGCTGGCTCAGTGGGCGCATCTCGGTCAAGCCGGTGATGTGGTTGGGGTGCCTGATCTCGGCCGTTTCAGCCATCCTGGCGCTGGCCTTCACCTTCATTGGCTATGCGCAAAATGTCTGGATCTACGCTTTGATCATTCTGCTGCTGTCGTTGGGCGGGAATGGCGTGATCTACGGACGGTACCTCTACATCATCGAAATGACATCGGAGAAAGAGCGCCCTTATCTGGTCGCCCTCGGCGATGTGAGCGCCGGGTTGGTCGGGATGGTCTTTGCCGCGATCCTCGGTGCAGTGGCGCATCTGCACGACCCAGTGACGCCGATATTGGCGCTGGCGGTGCTGAACGTGATAGCGATGGTCTATGCCTTCCGCCTGCCGCCGACCAAAAGCTGACGTCGGCGCGTTTTCCGTGAAAAGGTGCCTTTTCCTTGACTAAAGCGCCGCCTATACAGTGCCCCGCAACTTCAACCCAAAGGGCACGCTATGACCTACCATCCCAAATCGGATTTCATCGCCACGATGATCGAGCGCGGCTTTCTCGCCGACTGCACCGATTATCAGGGCCTTGACGAAGCGCTGATGAGTGGATGCAAGTCGGCCTATATCGGCTTTGATGCAACGGCCAAGTCGTTGCATGTGGGCAGCCTTATCCAGATCATGATGCTGCGCTGGTTCCAGAAAACCGGCCACCAGCCGATCACCCTGATGGGCGGCGGCACCACCAAAGTGGGCGATCCGTCCTTCCGCGCCGATGAGCGCCCCCTTCTGGGCCCCGAACAGATCGAAGAGAACATCGCTGGCATCAAAAAAGTGTTCTCGGCCTATATCGACTATGACAGCGACGCCGAGAACAAGGCGCTGATGCTGAACAACGCCGAATGGCTGGACGGTCTGAACTACCTTGATTTCCTACGGGATATCGGGCGGCATTTCTCGGTCAACCGAATGCTTTCATTTGAATCGGTGAAATCGCGGCTGGATCGCGAGCAGTCGCTGAGCTTTCTCGAGTTCAACTACATGATCCTGCAGGCCTATGACTTCCTTGAGCTGAACCGCCGTTACGGCTGCGTTCTGCAGATGGGCGGTTCGGACCAGTGGGGCAACATCGTCAACGGTATCGACCTGACCCGCCGCGTGCTGGATCACGAGATTTACGGCCTGACCTCGCCCCTGCTGACCACCAGCGACGGCAAAAAGATGGGCAAATCTCAGGACGGAGCGGTCTGGCTGAACGCCGACATGCGATCGCCCTATGAGTTCTGGCAGTTCTGGCGCAACACCACCGACGCGGACGTCGGACGGTTCCTTAAGCTCTACACCGAAATGCCGGTGGATGAATGCGACCGTCTGGGTGCCCTGCAAGGGTCCGAGATCAACGAGGCCAAGATCCGTCTAGCCAACGAAGTGACTACTCTCGCCCACGGTGCCGCTGCTGCCGCAACCGCCGAAGCCACCGCGCGCGAAGTCTTCGAAAAAGGCGGTGTAGGGGGCGATTTGCCCACCCTGACGCTCAGCCCGGAGGAGTTGGGCGACGGTATGTCCATCGTGCAGGTGATCGTTAAATCGGGGCTGGCGAAGTCCGGGAAAGAGGCCAAACGCCTGATCGCCGAAAACGGCGCCAAACTGGACGACGCGCCACTGACCGATGCCGGGCTGATGATCGATGCGGGCGCCCTGTCCTCGCCGATCAAGCTGAGCGCGGGTAAAAAACGCCATGCGTTGGTGCAATTGGGCTGATCAGAGCCTAAGACAACATTGAAAACGGCCACCCAGTTGGGTGCCCGTTTTGTTTTCCACTCACCTAAGGGCGCACATCTGTGCGGTTACTTTTTACCGCCACCTTTACCTTTGCCGCCCTTGCCGCCACCTTTACCGTCGCCGCCCTTGCCGCCACCTTTACCGTCGCCGCCTTTGCCGTCGCCGCCCTTGCCGCCACCCTTGCCGTCGCCGCCTTTGCCGCCACCCTTGCCGTCGCCGCCACCCGGACTACCGCCATCGTCGCCGCCGTTGCCGCCGCCGCTATTATTGTTGCCGCCAGTGTTGCCGCTGTTCCCACCGCCAGTGTTGCCGCCGTTGCCCGGGTTGCCACCCCCCGTGCTTGAACCCGAGTCGTTCCCATTGTCCGAGTCAAACTGCGCAAACTGATCACTGCTGCGGTTTTCGCCAGGATTGCCAGGCACGCCAGTTGAACCTGTCGGCAAATCAGTCAACAAAGCAGCTAAACCGGGACACTGCGACCCGGTCACATTCAAAGTCGTTTCGAAATCCGCCCGTCGTTGCAAACGATCCAAAAAACTCGGCGTAACCTGTGCGCAATCGCACAACGCTGCATAGTCACCTGCATTTGCATAGTCTCTGGCAGTTTGCCAATTGCAGGTTTCAGGCGCTGCAGCCGCTCCACTAACCGTCAAAAGTCCGACAAACGGTGCTGAGACCAAAACACCAACTACTTTCTTCTTACTTTTTACCATATTTGGCACCTCCTGAACTCTTAACACACGATCGTAACTGTTTGTTCATTCACGAGATGGCGACTGCCCGTGAAGAGTTGTTAAACGCTGCCTGAAGAAACCTTCAGAAAACGCAGCGCTCGTGGGGAAACGTGCCTTGGCCGCAAATCTGTAGACATCTCTCTGCTGATAAGGTTATTGAACATATGTTCATAAAACCGGAGGAGACCGTCATGCATCTGTCCACCACAGCCGCGATCATCACCGGCGGCGCGTCGGGCCTGGGTGAGGCCACCGCCCGCCATTTCGCGGATCAGGGCGCGCAGGTCACCATTCTGGACCGAGACGCTGAGCGCGGAACTCAGGTTGCAGCGGAAATCGGCGGGCATTTCGCCAAAACGGACGTAACCGATGAGGCATCTGTCGCGAATGCGATCACGCATGCAATGGACAAGATGGGCCGGATCACAGCCGCCGTTAACTGTGCTGGCATTGCCTATGGCATCAAGACAGTCGGCAAAGATGGCCCGCACCCTCTGGACGCTTTCCAACGCACTATCGATATCAATCTGGTCGGCACTTTCAACGTTTCGCGCCTGGCTGCGGCCGAGATGGCAAAGAACGAACCCGAACCCGACGGCGCGCGCGGAGTGATCATCAACACGGCTTCAATTGCTGCCTTTGACGGGCAAAAGGGACAGGCAGCCTATGCGGCCTCGAAAGGCGGCGTGGTGGGCATGACCCTGCCGATGGCGCGCGATCTGGCCTCGACCGGTGTCCGGGTGATGACCATCGCGCCTGGCATTTTCATGACGCCCATGCTGGCTGGCCTGCCCGAAGAGGTGCAGCAACAACTGGCCGCCGATGTGCCTAACCCCGCCCGTTTGGGCGATCCAAATGAATACGGGCGGCTGGCTGGGTTCATCGTCGAGATGAGTTACCTGAACGGAGAGGTCATCCGCATCGACGGCGCGCTTCGGATGCGTTAAGTCTGGCCCATGACCGAGCGGGAAAAGATGCAGGCCGGACAGTGGTATTGCTGTCTGAACCCGGAACTGGAAGCCCTGCGCGCGCAGGCCCGGCGCGCTGTTCATGCGCATAACGCCTGCCTGCCCGATAACCGCGGTGCGATGGCACCGGAATTGCGGGACCTGTTTGCCGATGCCGGGACCGATTGTTTTCTTGAAGCCCCGTTTCACTGCGCTTACGGCATAAACATCCACCTCGGCGCGCGGGTCTATTTCAACACAGGTTGTGTGGTTCTGGATACGGCACCTGTGCGGATTGGAGACGACACGATGTTTGGACCGCACGTGCAGATCTATTGCGCCCAGCATGCCAAGGACCCGGCTGAGCGGGCACAGGGTCTGGAAATCGGACTACCAGTTACTATTGGCCGAAATGTCTGGGTCGGTGGAGGTGCCATCCTGATGCCCGGCATCACCATCGGTGACAACGCCACCATCGGCGCCGGCAGCGTCGTGACAAAAGACGTCGCAGCCGGAGAAACTGTGGTGGGCAACCCTGCCCGTCCGCGGCCCTAAGCGCCCTCGGCCTTTTCTTCCAGCATCAGCCACTCTTCCTCGGAAGCGGCCAGCTTTTCTTGGCGCTCGACCAGTGCCTCGGTCGCCTTCTGAAACTTGATCGGCTCGCGGGAAAAGAGTTCTGGGTCGGACATGAGCTCTTCCAGCTTGCCGATCTCGGCCTCTAGGCGTTCGATCTCGGCAGGCAGTTTCTCAAGCCGGTGCTTTTCCGAGAAGGACAGACCGGATTTCTGCTGAGCCTCTTGCTTTATCTTTGGCTTGGAGGATTTTGTTTTTTCTTCTTTCTTCGGCAGAAGGTCACCGCGCTGCACTATGTAGTCCGACCAGCCACCTGCATAAACGGTAGCGCGGCCGTTCCCCTCCATCGCGATGGTAGTGGTGGCAACCCGGTCCAGAAAGTCCCGGTCGTGGCTGACCAGCAGGACGGTGCCGTCATAGTCGTCCAGCAGCTCTTGCAACAGGTCCAGCGTTTCCACATCCAGATCGTTGGTTGGTTCGTCCAAGACTAGCAGGTTCGAGGGTTTGGCCATCAGTTTAGCCAACAGCAACCGCGCTTTTTCACCGCCGGACAAGGACTTAACGGCCGCTCTTGCCTGCCGTTCGTCGAACAAAAATTCCTTGAGGTAACCGACTACATGCTTGGGATGACCACCAACCATCACCTGATCGGCCTTGCCCGACACCCGCATCTCGGGGTCACCGGTTAGACTGTCCCAAAGACTCATCTCGGGGTCTAATTGAGCGCGGGTCTGGTCGAACACCGCAACCTCAAGGTTGGTTCCCAAGGTCACCGAGCCCTCATCCGGTTGTTCCTGCACCAGCAGCATCTTCAACAGCGTCGTTTTGCCCACACCGTTGGGACCAACAAAGGCCACGCGATCTCCGCGTTGCACCAACAGGTCAAAGTTCCGAACAATCTGTTGCGCGTCAAAAGACTTGGCCAAACCCTTGGCTTCGATCACCTTTCGCCCGGATTTCGGTCCGGCCTCCAACGTCATTGCCGCTGAACCCTGCCGCTTGATCTGCGCTGCCTTCTCGGCCCGTAACGCCTGCAATGCGCGAACCCGGCCCTGATTGCGTTTGCGGCGGGCGCTGATGCCTTCGACGGCCCACTTGGCCTCGGACTTAATCAGGCGGTTCAGCTTGTGGCGCTGCTGATCCTCTTCGTCCCAGATCTTATCGCGCCAAGCCTCAAAGGCATCAAACCCCTGCTCTTGCCGCCGCACCGCGCCGCGGTCTATCCACAAAGTCGCACGTGTCAACGCGCGCAGAAAGGCCCGGTCATGCGAAATCAGCACGAAGGCCGCCCGGTTCGATCCAAGCTCGCGTTCCAGCCAAGCAATGGCCTCGATATCGAGATGGTTGGTCGGCTCGTCCAGCAGCATCAAGTCCGGCGCCTCGGCCATCAGCTTGGCCAACGCCGCCCGCCGCCGTTCCCCGCCCGAAGCAGTTTCGACCGCGCGTGAAGGATCGAACTTCAACCCCTCACCGGCGCGCTCGACCTTGTAAAGCTCACCCGGCTCCAACCCGCTAGAGGCATAATCACCCAGCGTGGCAAACCCCTCCATTCCAGGGTCTTGTTCCATGTAGCCGACTGATTTTCCCGGAGGTATCACGATGTCGCCGTGATCCGGTTCAACCAGACCGGCCATCACTTTCATCAGCGTCGATTTACCGGATCCGTTCCGCCCCACCAGAGCCACGCGGTCACCCGGTTGAACCACCAGATCAAGCTCGGAAAACACCGGATCGCCCCCGAAGGTCAGGGAAATGCCAGACATCTGCAATAAAGGAATTCTCGCCATGCCCGCCAGCTAAACCGGCGGACAGAAAGCGTCAACGCCCCGGCTTCATCTTTTCATAAATACTCATTCTACCCGGCCACAGCCCGAAGCAAACGTTTTCGGGCCGGGGGAATCGCGCCGATCTCGAGCCCGGTGAAGACATGCAGAGTATTCATTTGGCGGTCCACCACCGCATGATCGCTGACCCAGCCCCCCATCATCAGATAGGTGCGCAGCAAAGGCGGCATCCGCAGCATTGCTTTTTTCGCATCCGGTTTGCGACGCAAACGGGCAGCGAAGCGGAACACGTTCGGGGCCTTGACCCGCGGCAACCAGCGTTTCGGCGCCAGATGCCGGTGTTTAAGCATGGCAAACGCGTCCAGGTACTCCTCGGTCTCGGTTCCAGCGAATGAGGAACAGCCGAACAGCATCTCAACATTGTTCTGATCCACATAAGCCGTCATCGCCCCCCACGCGACGCGCAGGATGTCCGGGTCGGACCAGTTGGGATGGATGCAGAAGCGCCCCATCTCGACCATACGTCCAGTGTACCCCTGCAACGCAGAAAGATCGTAGAATTGTGCCGAATAACTACGGCTAACCTCAGCGCCGTTCTCCATGGTCAGCATTCGGAAGCAGCAAACCAGTCGCCCGTTTTCTCGCATGTCTTCGACGAGTATATGCGCGCAGACCGGGTCAAAATCGTCCTGATCGATCTGGTCCGTGCCAAAAGCCAATGTCCGCAACTGCTGTGCAGACGCCACATCCTGCGGCGATTGCGCCAGACGGGCGCGATACCGGCCTTTGCCAAGCAATAGTGCCATGGTTGCATCCTCCGCGGTTGCCAACCCGTTACGTCTTGCTTCGTCAGTACCACAGTATGTGTGACTGTCGTGTGACCAGATCAAGATGTGGCTTTTATTGCTGAGATGCTCCTGGGATGTTGGCAGGGTTGAAGTTGCCGATGTTACCCAACAACTGACGTATCAGGCCCTGCCCCTGAATGGTGGACTCGGTAATGCGGCGATCCAGCGGAACGACGATGCCGTCCTCAAGCCCGAACCGTTCGATGTTGCGAACGACCCCACGATCATCAAAGCTGATCGCCAGCAGTTCGCGCGAAACCACTTCGGGTTTTTTCGGACCATAATGACGGATGCGCGACCGTACGTAATAAAATCCGGAATCGCGCACCACCCCGGATGAGCTGGGTGCGCCAACGGATTCCAAAACAGTGTCTCGGGTGTCGACGCCCACCTTGATCTCAGCAAGATCCTCAGGGGGCGGCATATAGCCGTGATTCTTGTAGATGGGTGTACAAGCCGTGACCACAGCCAGACAGGCTGCAAAAGCAAGCGCTTTGGACGCCGGATTCAACCTGTTCACAACCTTCAACATTTACACCCTCTTGCCTTGACCCTATGCGGGCCCTATCCGCTTACATCAAACCGCCGCCCCGGTTCAACACAGGAAAGGGTCACGAATGAGCAACCAGACATCTCTGCGGGTGGCCGATCTGCCCCAGAACGCAGCCACCCCCTTTGACTTGCGCCCGGACAGCAAGGCGTTGGAGGCAATCCGGGACGATCTGGGCCTGCTTGGCCTACGCAAGCTCAGCTTTGTGGGTGACGTAAGGGCACAGGGTAAACGCGACTGGGCGCTGAGCGGAAAATTGGGCGCCACGGTGATTCAGCCCTGCGTCGTGACCCTGGAACCGGTGACCACTCGCATCGACATTCCCGTCACACGGATTTTTGTTGCAGATTGGGTCGACCCTGAAGAGCCCGAGTTCGAAATCCCCGAAGGCGACGAGACCGAACAGCTGGGCGCCGAGATCGACCCGGCGCTTGTTATGGTCGAGGCCCTATCGCTGGCCCTGCCCCAATACCCGCGCAAAGAAGGCGCTGAGCTGGGTCAGGTAGACTTTACTGAGCCGGGCAAACAGGCGATGACAGACGAAGACGTTAAGCCGTTTGCCGGGTTGGCAGGTTTGCGCGATGCGTTTAAAAAAGACGAGTGACATAGGTCTGTTTTCCTGTCATAGCAGGCGCTCAGAAAAATCGCTTGAACATGTCGAGAATCGCAGTATTTTCGCGCGCTCATCGGAATTTGGGTTGGACAACGTAGGGCTCGTACCCTAAACGCGCGTCAAACCACGATAAAAACGAAGAATGAAACCCGGTCGGCGGCGAATCTGCTGACCCTCAGTAGACAAAGGTTGAGACCATGGCCGTCCAACAGAACAAAGTTTCCAAGTCGCGTCGCAACAACCGCCGCGCACACGACGCTCTGGTTGCTGCAAACCCGAACGAATGCCCGAACTGTGGCGAGCTGAAGCGCCCGCACCACGTCTGCGCATCCTGCGGTCACTACGATGATCGTGAAGTCGTCGCACAAGCCGACGAAATCGATCTGGACGAAGACGCGGCCTAAGCCTTTAAAAGCGCAGGCAAGGCATGACTGAACAGCCCTCGCACGCCGGACGGATTACCATCTCGGTTGACGCTATGGGCGGAGACTCGGGGCCCGCAACCGTGGTTGCGGGCATTGCCAAATCGGCAGACAAGAACCCCGATATCGCGTTCGTCCTGCACGGGCCTGAACAGGTTCTGCGCAAACTTGTCGCCAAACGGCGTGTCCTGCAGGGACGCGTCGTTTTTCGTGATTGCCCTGATGTGGTTACGATGGAGGACAAGCCCAGCCAGGTTGTCCGCAACGGCAAACAGACCTCGATGTGGTCGACGCTGGATTCGGTGCGCGCAGGCGAAGCACACGGCGCTGTGTCTTGCGGCAATACCGGCGCGCTGATGGCGCTGTCGATGATGCGGCTGCGCAAATTGCCGGGCGTCAACCGTCCTGCGATTGCGATTCTGTGGCCGTCGCGCAACCCGCAGGGGTTCAACGTGATGTTGGATGTGGGTGCCGACGTGCGCGCCGACGCCAAGGATTTGCTGCAATATGCGCTGATGGGCGCGTCTTATGCTCGCAACGGCATGGCGCTGGAACGTCCGCGCATTGGTCTGCTGAACGTCGGCACCGAAGAACACAAGGGCCGCTCTGAGCTGAAAGAAGCGCACGCGATGATCGCGGATTTCGCAGAGCAGGCGAATTTCGATTTTGTCGGCTTCGTTGAGGGCAGCGACATTCCCGGTGATAAAGCAGATGTGGTTGTCACAGATGGGTTTACCGGCAACGTCGCGATCAAGACCGGCGAAGGCACGGCCAGCCTGATTGGCGACCTGCTACGCCAAGCTTTCAAATACTCTCCGCTGTCCCGGTTGGCCTCTGTGTTGGCGATTACTTCGCTAAATCGTCTGAAAAAACGTATAGACCCGCGCCGTGTGAATGGCGGGGTTTTCCTTGGCCTCAACGGAACCGTGGTCAAGTCGCACGGTGGCGCGGATGCCACCGGAGTCTCAGCGGCAGTTAAACTGGCCTTTACTCTGGCACAGTCTGGTTTTGCCGAAAAATTGGCGGCACGGGTTGCATCGACAGCCGAGCTTGCACAAGATGCCGCCCACACGCCGCCAAAGGCCGGCGAATAACAAAAAAGGCAGTACCCAAGCATGGCAGGCCGTTCAGTTGTCGTAGGTGTCGGACACTATTTGCCAGAGCGCGTTGTTCCGAACTCCGAGTTTGAAAAGACGCTCGATACAACGGATGAGTGGATCAGAACCCGCTCGGGTATTGAACGACGCCATTTTGCTGCTGACGATGAATCCACCTCGGATCTGGCCACCAAAGCGGCCGAGGCCGCGCTGGCCGATGCGGACCTGGCAGCGGACGATATCGACGCGATCATCGTGGCGACCTCGACTGCCGACCTGACCTTTCCGTCTGCCGCAACCATGGTTCAGGCCCGGTTGGGCATGACCAAGGGCTTTGCCTTTGACGTTCAGGCCGTTTGTGCCGGGTTCGTCTTTGCGCTTAGCAACGCCAACGCCCTGATCCTGTCGGGTCAGGCCAAACGTGTGCTGGTGATCGGGGCCGAGACCTTCTCGCGAATCATGGATTGGACCGACCGATCGACCTGTGTGCTGTTCGGCGATGGCGCCGGTGCTCTGGTTCTTGAACTGCAAGAGGGTGCAGGCACGTCCGATGATCGCGGCATTCTAGCGACCGATCTGAATTCGGACGGTCGGTACAAGGACCTGCTTTATGTGGATGGCGGCGTATCGACCCAATCGACCGGCCATTTGCGGATGCAAGGTAATCAGGTTTTCCGCCATGCCGTTGAAAAATTGGCGAAAACTGCGGAAACTGCACTGGGGGCTGCTGGCCTCGGCAGTGCGGAAGTGGACTGGATCGTGCCGCATCAGGCCAATATTCGCATCATTCAGGGCACCGCCAAGAAAATGGGGCTGCCGATGGATAAAGTGGTAGTCACGGTACAGGACCACGGCAACACATCGGCGGCATCGATTCCCCTCGCGCTGTCCGTCGGCAAGCAGCGCGGCCAAATTAAGTCAGGTGATCTGATTGTAACTGAGGCCATCGGAGGCGGTCTGGCTTGGGGTGCCGTCGTCTTACGCTGGTAACCGGCGCAAATCGGCTTACACACACGCCCGCAATTCATTGATATTGACAGCGAATTTCCCCACGCCGTATTCTTTGGTATCAACAGGGGAAAAGGTATGGGCGATAAAACACTGACCCGAATGGATCTGAGCGAAGCCGTCTTTCGCGAGGTTGGCTTGTCACGCAACGAAAGTGCGCAGCTGGTAGAAAGCGTTCTGAACCACATGTCCGACGCGTTGGTGCGTGGCGAGCAGGTCAAGATTTCGTCTTTTGGCACCTTCAGCGTTCGGGACAAGACCGCGCGTATCGGCCGCAACCCCAAAACCGGCGAAGAGGTTCCGATTCAACCCCGTCGCGTACTGACTTTCCGCCCGTCGCACCTGATGAAGGATCGCGTCGCCGCAGGGAACCGCAAGTAAGATCAGGACGGCACGGTCATGAGCAAGTCCCCCGACGCGTTTCGCACAATCAGTGAAGTTGCGGATTGGCTGGGCGTTCAGGCTCATGTCCTGCGATTCTGGGAAAGCCGTTTCAGTCAGGTCAAACCAGTGAAACGCGCCGGGGGTCGACGCTACTACCGACCCAACGACATGCGACTTCTGGGCGGTATCAAAAAACTGCTGCACGAGGACGGTATCACCATCAAGGGTGTTCAACGCATCCTGCGCGAACAGGGCGTGGCTCATGTCGCGGCGCTGTCGCAGGGGCTGGACGAGGTGGCAGAGCCGGAAACTTCGAAGAACGACAGCGTGGTCGTCCCCTTCACCGCGAAGCCTGACCCGGCCAGCGAACAGATCAATCTGGACTTGGGCGATTCTGCCCCCGAGCCCACGGCCCCGCAAACGGCAGAAGCGCCGCTGGCCAAACCCGCAGCACCGGAACAGATCGCCCCAAAGGCCGAGCCTGAGTATCTGGATGAAGCGCCCCTGCTCGGTGGAATCGCGACGCAGGCATGGAATCGGACCGAATTCGACGACCAGTTGTTGAAACAGATCGCACCGGTAGCAAAGGACCTGCGCGCCGTTCTAAACCGCATTGAAAACCGATCGGCGGGATAAGAAAAAAAGGCGATGATTTCCTCTTGCCCCTGCCGGGAAAGTCTTTATGAACACCTCAACGTCGGGCTATGGCGCAGCCTGGTAGCGCGTCCGTCTGGGGGACGGAAGGTCGCAGGTTCGAGTCCTGCTAGCCCGACCAAATCACACCGACGTTTATGGCAGACAGGCCAGATCCCGCTCTGGCACCAGGGGGGATCGGAATGACAGGTGTATGCCCAAACCAACAGATCGAAGGCATGATTGCGCGTGGTGAAATCACCGCCAGCCCCGAGGTCAGTCCCGCGCAGGTCCAACCAGCCAGCCTAGACTTACGTCTGGGAACAGTCGCTTACCGCGTGCGCGCATCATTTTTGGCGGGCGAAGGACGGTCCGTCGCCGACCGTTTGGCCGAGTTTGAGATGCACCGCATCGACATTTCCGACGGCGCTGTGCTGGAAAAAGGCTGCGTCTATCTGGTGCCCCTGATGGAATCGCTGGCCCTGCCCGAGACCGTGACTGCCGTCGCCAATGCCAAAAGCTCGACTGGGCGGCTCGACCTGCTGACCCGTACCATCACCGATGGCGGCACCGAGTTCGACCGGGTTCCGGCCGGTTATACCGGACCGCTTTATGCTGAGATCTGCCCACGTTCCTTCTCGGTTCTGGTGCGTCCGGGAATGCGGCTGAACCAGATTCGGTTCCGGCAAGGACAGGCCGTGCTCAGCGACGCGGAACTAACGGCGCTGCACAACGACTCGCCGCTGGTCGATGGTCCGGCGGTGATACAGGATGGGCTGGGTTTTTCGGTCGATCTGCAACTGCCCGATACCGATCTGGTGGGGTACCGCGCCAAGCCGCATACCGGCGTGATCGATCTGGAACGGATCGGCGAATACGACCCGCAGGAATACTGGGAAGAAGTGCGCACAAGCGATGGCCGCATCATACTGGACCCGGGCGCGTTCTATATTCTGGTCAGCCGCGAGGCCGTCCACATCCCGCCGATGTACGCCGCGGAAATGGCCCCCTATCTGGCGATGGTGGGCGAATTCCGGGTGCACTACGCCGGTTTCTTTGATCCGGGCTTTGGCCACGCTGAAGCCGGTGGCGCCGGATCGCGCGGTGTGCTTGAGGTACGCTGCCACGAAGCACCTTTTGTGCTCGAACACGGCCAGGTCGTCGGACGGCTAGTTTATGAAAAGATGGCCGAGATGCCCACGCAGCTATATGGCGCGGGCATTGCGTCAAACTATCAGGGACAGGGGCTGAAGCTGTCCAAGCATTTCAAGGCAGTTGGTTAGAACTTAATGAACCGGCGCATCTGCCGGGTCATCCGCTGCGCCTGTCTCAGGTTTTGCGATGGGCGAGGACCGTTGGTTTGCCTGCGGTTAGCCCCGGATTTCTGATCCGGTTTGCCTCCCATGCGACTGGCCATGTCAAAGCCCTTGTCCACACCTTTACTGACAAGGCGGCGCATGACCTGGCGCACGATCATGTCGATGATCCGATTGGCGTTCATTGCTCAACTCCGTTTTCTTGCCGTTCAACATAGGGGGCTCAAGTGACAACAAAAGGGCCGCGTGATCACTCTTCCTCGAACAGTTCGGTCTGATCTTCGTCTGCTTCGTCCTCGCGCCCCTCGCCCAGCGGGATCGTGCCTGGTGGAGGCCGGTTTTCCAGCAAGCCAGCCGCGCGCAATTCCTTCAACCCCGGCAAATCACGCGCATTCTCAAGCCCGAAATGGTCAAGGAATTGCGGCGTCACCACAAAGGTTACCGGACGGCCCGGAGTCATGCGGCGACGGCCCAGACGGATCCACTCCATCTCAAGCAACTGATCGATGGTTCCGCGAGACACCGACACACCGCGGATCTCTTCGATTTCGGCCCGTGTGCAGGGTTGGTGATAAGCTACGATAGCCAGTGTTTCGATCGCGGCCCGGCTGAGCTTGCGAGTCTCAACCGTTTCTTTCTGCATCAGAAAACCCAGATCAGGGGCTGTGCGGATGGCCCAGGCCTCGCCCACGCGAACCACGCGAACACCACGGCCTTCATAGCGTTTCTGAAGCATTTCAACCGCTTGCGCCGCGTCGCTGCCGTGGGGCATCCGCGCCTCAAGGTCGCCAATTGTCACCGGTTCGGCGCTGGCGAACAGCACGGCTTCGACCATGCGTTCCTGTTCCGCAATGGGTGGCGCTTCGAACAGGGTGCCGGTGCCTTCTTCTTGCGGTTCGTCAGTCACGTGTGTCAGTCCTCTTGCGCAGATGGATCGGGGCAAAGGTCTCGCTTTGCTTGATCTCCATATGTCCTTCTTTCACCAGCTCCAGCGAGGCCGCAAAGGTCGCCGCCGTGGCCGATCTGCGGCGCACCGGATCGGCATCCCAGCCGTCGGGCAGGTAGGTCTCCATATCCGTCCAGGTGCCCGCGAACCCGATCAAAGGGCGCATCCGTTCCAACGCCTGCTCCATCGTGAACACGGCGTCGCGGTCCATTACAAAGGGCCGGAATTCGTCGCGCGTCCGAATGCGGGCATAGCCCTGCATCAGGTCCAGAAGAGTGGCGGAATATGTCACGGTGCGAATGCGGGTGATATCCTCACCCTGCCCGCGTTTGAAGAAATCGCGGCCCAGTTGGTCGCGCGCCATCAGGCGGGCGGCGGAGTCACGCATGGCCTGCAGACGTTCCAGTTGGAACGCCAGGTGTGCCGCCAGTTCCTCGCCCGAGGGGCCCTCGTCATCCGGGTCGGGTGGCAACAACAGACGGGATTTCAGGAAAGCCAGCCAGGCAGCCATCACCAGATAATCCGCCGCCAGTTCGATCCGCAGCGCCCGGGCTTTTTCCACGAAGGCCAGATATTGCTGCGCCAACGCCAGAACCGAGATTTTCCGCAGATCGACCTTTTGCGTCCGTGACAGGGTCAGCAGCACATCCAGCGGGCCTTCGAACCCGTCGACATCAACGATCAGGGCTTCGGCAGCCAGTCGATCGGCGACCGAAACCGGGTCTTCGCTGAAAAGATTATCGTTCATATACCTGCCCGCCCATTAGGGCAGATAGTTCCGCCTCGGCGGCCTGGATGTCAAGTTCCGCAGGCTTTTGCCGCATCGACAGCGCCTTTTCCGCGCGCTTCCCGGCCTGTTCGGTCATTTCTCCGGCGGCGTCCAGAACCTTGGCGCGGGCGTCGAACGAGCCATTGCAGTGCAGAACCACATCGCACCCGGCGTCCAGCGCCTGACGGGCGATGTCCTCGGGTGCGCCACTGAGAGCCTTCATCGAGATATCGTCAGTCATGATCAGCCCGTCGAACCCAATCTTGTCGCGGATCAGGCCAATCATTGTCGGCGAAATCGTCGCTGGCTGCGGATCGATCCGGTCATAGACCAGATGGGCGGTCATCCCCATTGGCAGGTCGTTCAGATCGCGAAATGGCGCGAAATCAGCCTGTTCCAGCGCATCCTGCGTCAGGTCCACATGCGGTAGGTCGTGATGGCTGTCGAGCGTGGACAGACCGTGCCCCGGCATATGCTTGATGACGGGCAGCACGCCGCCATCCAGATGGCCTCTTGCAACGGCCTTCCCCAAGTGGGAAACCTGTTTGGGATCAGAACCATAGCAGCGATTCTTCAGAAACTTGTGCGTATCCTCTCGCGCCAGATCGACCATCGGCGCGCAGTTGCTGTCGATACCCAGCCCGAACAGTTCATCCGCAATCAGCCGATAACGCAGATACATCGCCCGTTCGGCCTGATCCCCAGCCCGCGCAGCGTGATCCAGCGGCGGCAACCATTCGCGGGCCAGAGGTGCGCGCAGGCGCTGTACCCGGCCGCCCTCCTGATCGATGGTGATGGGGCAATTTCGGCCCACCGCCTCGCGGAACTCATCGCACAGGGCACGGACCTGATCGGCGGTGTCGATGTTGCGGGCAAACAAAATGAACCCGAACGGTTTCATCTCGCGAAACAGTTTCTTTTCGTTAGGCGTCAGGTGCAGGCCTTCGGCATCGGTGATCGCCGCGCCGAAACTCACCGAGCGGCCACCGGAATACAGTCCGCACCGCGCGCCTCGAGAGCGGCACAGAACTGACGCGAGTCGCTCAGGTCATCAAACCCCAGCACGCGCAGGCGATAGAAGGTCCGCCCCCCGCGTGAAGTTTTCTGGATAACGCGCTGTTTTCCATCCATATAGTCTCCGAACCGACTATTCAGTCGATCCCATTCAGCGCGTGCAACGTCCGAGCTCTCATAAGCACCAAGCTGCGCCATGCGTGTGCCTTTGGACAGCGTATCAGGGTCAATATCCACACCGACGGCGGCTTTGACGGCAGCGTTGATTGCATCCTCGGCACTGCTGTTCGACGTGATGCGGCTAGGAGTCGCCCGGGCCGGACGCGTGATCGGGCGCAGAGACCGGCGGACCCCCGGCAACGCGGCCAGTTCCGGATCGGGCAGTTGCGCGGCCAGATCGGCGGGGTCGATCGCAGGCTCTTCTTCAGGCAAGGACAGGGCGGCCAATTGCACACCTTCTTCCTCCGGTTCGTCTATCCGCGCTGCATCTCCAGCCAGTTCTGAGACCAGTGCGTCCACCGCACCCTGACGCAGCTCAGCGGCCTCCTGATTGGAAATCTCTTCCTGAACTACATGCACAGCCGGAGTGGGTTTCAGAGGTTCAACCGGTGTATCTTCATCAGTCAGCGACACCGGACGCGGGGCAAGGATCAGACGATCCGCAGGCGGTGCAGCCGTTCCCACCGCAGCCACGGCATTAACGGCCAGACCCTGATGATCCGCAGGCGTTCCGCCCGGGTTTTCGGGCTGAATGCGCATCGGCCCTTCGATGGCCCTTACAACCGGCACACCGGACACATCGCGCATCACCAGCTTGTAGCCCCAGACGCCGATTCCAGCGACCAGAGCGAGGGACGCAACCGCCCCCATCGCATTGACGATACGGCTCAGACCCGCTGCGCGCGGTGCTTCTTCATATCCGTACATTTCGTCGGAATAATCGTACCCATCCTGCGGATGTGGTTGATTCGTGTAATGCATCTGCTCGGGGCGCGCTTGCCCCGAGTAATCGTAACTCGCCATATCCGCCTCACCGCCCGATAGCGCCTTAAAACGTGGCGCGCGGGTCATTTCTTGTCTGCCTCGTTCCGGCGGTTCGGGCGGTGTTTGTTACCGCATCTCCTGCGCCGGAGTGACGCCAAGAATACCCAAGCCCGCTGAAATCACAACAGAAACAGCCCGGGCCAATGCGATTTTTGACTGGCTTGTGGCAACATCGCCATCCTGAATGAAGCGCAGCTGCGTTTCATCATTGCCCTTGTTCCACAGAGCGTGGAAATCCCCTGCGAGTTCATACAGATAGAAGGCAACGCGATGCGGTTCGTTGGTGCGCGCGGCGATCTCGACCAGACGTGGCCATTCGGCCAGTTTCTTGGCAACCGTCAGTTCCGAGGCATGGTCGTTCTTGCTCAGATCAGCGCCTTTCAAGGTCGCATCGTCGGCGGCAATGCCGGCCTCAGCCGCGCGGCGCAGCACGCTCATGACACGGGCATGGGCGTATTGCACGTAGAACACGGGGTTCTCGCGGCTCTGTTCCAGCACCCTGTCGAAATCGAAGTCCAGCGGCGCGTCGTTCTTACGGGTCAGCATCACGAACCGGGTCACATCCGGGCCCACCTGATCGACCACATCGCGCAGGGTGACAAAGTTCCCTGCCCGTTTCGACATCTTGAAGGGCTCGCCATTCTTCCACAGCTTCACCAGCTGGGTCAGCTTGATATCCAGCGGCACCTTGCCGTCAGACAGAGCCGAAACAGCCGCCTTCATCCGTTTGACATAGCCACCGTGGTCCGCTCCGAACACGTCGATCAGCGCGTCAAATCCACGGGTCACCTTGTCATAGTGATAAGCGATATCCGGGGCGAAATAAGTCCAGCTGCCGTCCGACTTCTTGACCGGGCGGTCGACGTCGTCGCCATGCTCGGTGGATTTGAACAGGGTCTGCTCACGCGGCTCCCAATCCTCGGGCTTCTTGCCCTTCGGCGGCTCCAGCACGCCTTCATAGATCAGGCCCTTGTCGGTCAGAGACTGCAGCGCAGCTTCGATCCGGCCGGTGCCGTAGAGCGATTTCTCTGAGAAGAACACGTCCATCTCGACGCCCAGCGCCTTCAGGTCGGCGCGGATCAGGTCCATCATCGCATCGGTGGCAAAGTTGCGCAGCTCTTCCAGCCACTCGCTTTCCGGTTTGTCGATCAGGCTGTCGCCGTATTTCTCTTTTAGCGCCTCGCCAATCGGTATCAGGTAGTCGCCCGGGTACAGGCCCTCGGCGATCTCTGGGCTCAGGCCATTGGCCTCGCGATAGCGTTCATAGGCCGAGCGCGCCAGTACATCCACCTGCGCACCGCCGTCGTTGATGTAATATTCGCGAGTTACATCATGGCCCGAGTAGGCCAGCAAGCTCGCCAGAGCATCACCGAACACGGCGCCCCGAGTATGACCAACATGCAGCGGGCCTGTGGGGTTCGCAGACACGTACTCCACGTTCACCTTCTGGCCATGCCCCATGGTCGAGCGGCCGTAGTCGGTGCCCTTCTCCAGCACCGCTGCCAGAACGCCCTGCCAGACCGACGGCGCAAGACGCAAGTTTAGGAAACCCGGACCGGCCACCTCGGCACTGGTGATACGGTCATCAGCCGCCAGTTTCCCGGCCAGCACATCGGCAATGTCGCGCGGCTTCATCTTGGCCGGTTTGGCCAGTACCATCGCAGCATTGGTTGCCATGTCGCCATGCGCGGCATCGCGCGGCGGTTCAACTGCCACGTTGTCAAAACTCAGCCCCTCGGGCAACGCGCCTTCGGACTGCATCTGTGCCAGCGCGTCCAGTACGAGGCCGCGGATCTCGGAAAACAGGTTCATTTCGGATGTCCTTTTGCTTGCCCGGCGGTTTATCACGCAAGGCGGCAAGGTCAATGGAAGCCTAAAGATTGAGCTTGGTTTAGCGGCAAACCCCGGTAATGTCGGCAAGACTTTTATTGCCGGAGACCCGCCGATGCGCCTTGCCTTGCCCCTTGCCCTGTTGCTGACAACCTCGTTTCCCGCCATTGCCGACATCCCGGCACCTACCGGCCATGTCCTCTTGACGTTGGGCGGTGTTGTGACCGAAACCAATCTGCCAGCCCGAGGGGAAGATGACGGTGGCCTACTGGGCTACCTTGAAGTTCAACACGATGGTGCTGCCGGTTTTGACGCGGCAATGCTGGATGGGCTGGAACAGGTCGAGATCACGATCACATATGGCCCCGAAGGTAAACAGCGCGAGATCGCCTTTTCCGGCCCTTTGCTGTCTGACGTGATGACGATGGCCGGAGCTGCAGGGAAAACCGCGAAACCTATGGCGCTGGATGGGTACCAGTCGGAAATTGAATGGGAGAGCATTACAGCACATCAGCCCATCGTCGCGACCCATGCAAATGGGTCTCCAATGGGGATCGGTGGCTATGGTCCTACCATGATCGTGTTCCCGCCGACCGATGATGCGGAGCTGGCGCAGAAACAATCCGGTCAACAGGTTTGGGCACTGGCCTATATCGGCGTCGAGTAACTACTCGCCTGTCAGCTTTTTGTGATCCTGAAGGGCAAACCGGTCTGTCATTCCGGCAATATAGTCCGACACGATCCGGGCTAGCGCGGTTTCATCCGGCGCCGCCTCAATGTTGTCGTGCCAGCGCGTTGGCATCTGTTTCGGGTCGTTAAGGTATATCGGAAACAGCTCCTGTACGACCGCGCTGACTTGGGCGCGTACTTCCATCACACTGGGCGCGCGGTACATTCGTGTGAACAGGAATGCGCGAATTTCCTTGAGCTGCGCCCATAGCCCGTTTGAGAACTGGACAACCGGATAGCCCAGATACCGGATATCTTCGACCGTCTGCGCCCCCGAAGCAGCGATCAGCCCGCGCGAAGTGTCGATCACGTCTGACACCATGACGCCAAACACACGCCGCAACGCTTCGTGTCTGCGGCGATACGGGTCGAGACCGGGATACTTGCGATCCACCTCGGCATAGCAGTCACCCACGATCGGCAATTGCTGGATTTCGTCGTCTGTGAACAGGTTGGCGCGCAGGCCGTCCAGCAGATCGTGGTTATTATAAGCAATGTCATCAGACAGCGCGGCCACCTGTGCCTCGGCACTGGCATGAGTGTGCAGTTCCAGATCGAAACCTTCGTTGCACTCGGCCAGAGCCCAGGGCAAATCCCCTACGACCGGCCCGTTGTGCTTGGCGATGCCCTCAAGACACTCCCAAGTCAGGTTGCAGCCATCGAATTCGGCATAGTGGCGTTCCAGTTTGGTGACGATCCGGATGGCCTGCGCGTTGTGGTCGAAGCCGCCATAAGGCACCATCAGCGCATGCAGTGCATCTTCCCCAGTATGACCAAACGGCGTATGTCCAAGGTCGTGCGCCAGCGCCACCGCCTCGGTCAGTTCCGGGTTCAACCCCAAAGCCCCGGCAATGGTCCGCGCCACCTGCGCCACTTCGATGGAATGGGTCAGACGGGTTCGATAGCTGTCGCCCTCATGCTCAACAAACACCTGGGTCTTGTGTTTAAGTCGCCGAAACGCGCTGGCATGAATGATCCGGTCGCGATCACGCTGAAAGCATGACCGGAAGCTGCTCTCCTCCTCCGGCACAAGCCGCCCTCTTGCGCGGCCTGGGTCCGAGGCAAAACCCGCTCTGTCCAAAGGTCTTGTCCTTGTCGCCTGTCGTTAGGTTTCATATATTGTAGTGTGCTTAGGAAATAAACCTTTGGAGTCTGGCATGAATCTGCCCCCGACAGTTACTGAACGCGCTTTTGACCGACTCGCCGAAATTGGCGCGGCGGATCAGGGGCAGGCTTTGCGCGTTGCCGTGGAAGGCGGCGGATGCTCTGGTTTTCAATACGAAATCGCGTTGGATGAACCGAAAGAGGATGATCTTGTGCTGGAAGGCAAAGGTCAAAAGGTGATTGTAGACTCGATTTCTCTGCCGTTTCTGGAAAACGCTGTAATCGATTTTACGCAGGAACTGATCGGCGCACGTTTTGTGATCGAGAATCCTAACGCCACCTCATCCTGCGGCTGCGGTACGTCTTTTTCGATGTAATCGCCGGTGGGGGCTTTGCCCCCACACCCCCAGGATATTTTTGGACAGATGAAGCAGGGATCCGCTCTCCGACCATCCATCGGAGAGCTTCACCTGTCGCGGTCATCGGCGTCCCCGCCTGTACCGTACTCGTTTCTTCGAGCAAATTGGTTAAGGATCCGTTTCTTCATCTGTCTAAAAATATCCCGGAGCGCGAGGCAGAGCCTCGCCAATCCGCCATCCGCCTTGCCGTTGGGCCGGTTCTGGGCGATAGGTTGCGTTAAGCCACCGGAGGATCGCGCATGAAAATCGCCACATTCAACATCAATGGCATCAAAGCGCGGGCCGAGGCCCTACCCCGTTGGCTTGATGATGCGCAGCCAGATGTTGTGCTGCTGCAAGAGATCAAATCGGTGGATGAAAACTTCCCACGCGAATTGTTCGAAGAACGTGGCTATAACGTCGAAACGCACGGGCAAAAAAGCTTCAACGGTGTCGCGATCCTGTCGAAGCTACCTCTGGAAGACGTATCTCGTGGCCTGCCCGGTGACGACGAGGATGAGCAGGCACGCTGGATTGAGGCCACGGTGGTTGGTAAAAAGGCGCTGCGCATTTGCGGCCTGTATCTACCCAATGGCAACCCCGCGCCGGGTCCGAAATACGACTACAAACTGGCCTGGATGGAACGTCTGTATCAGCGCGCCCGTGGTTTGATGGCCAGTGAAGAAGTGGCGCTGATGGCCGGTGACTACAATATTATCCCTCAGGCCGAGGACGCAGCCCGCCCCGATACCTGGCGTGAAGATGCGCTGTTCCGGCCCGAAAGCCGCGCCGCGTTTCGCAAGGTTCTGAACCTCGGGTTCACCGAGGCTTTCCGAGCCCGCACGCAAGGACCCGGTCATTACTCTTTCTGGGACTATCAGGCAGGCGCTTGGAACAAAAATGACGGCATCCGCATCGACCACTTTCTACTGACGCCTCAGGCAGCTGACCTGATGCGCGACTGCCAGATTGATTCAGCGGTACGCGGCCACGAAAAACCCTCGGATCACGTGCCGGTCTGGATTGATCTCGATCTGTGACCGATCACGCGGTTGCGTCATAGCTGTAGATCCACTCGTATTTCTTTGCCAACTGAGACCCAATAGCCATCAGCGCCATCTGCGCCGCCAGTCGCATCGGGCCACGCAGGTGGAAGTTGCGCGCGTTTGCTCCTGCAGCGGCGACCACTTGCCTTGCCCTGGGTCGGCGTTGGTTTTCGTAGGCAGCAAGGGCTTGTGTCGCACCTGACTGGCTTTCGAAAGACCGCGCCAAAATCCATGCATCTTCCAGTGCAAGACAAGCCCCTTGAGCCATAAATGGCAGCGTTGGATGCGCGGCATCGCCCAAAAGCGCCAGACGACCGTTCTGCCAACTTTGCGCGATGGGTCGCAGAAACAGGGCCCAGAGGTGAGCCTCGGTCACTTCGGCCAGAATATCATCCACGGGTCCACCGAAATCGGCGAAACGCGCGCGCAGGTCATCCGGGTCGCCTTGCAGACGCCAGCCTTCCTCCTGCCAATCCGACTGCTCCTCGATCGCAACCACGTTCATCATACGTTGATCTCGCAGCGGATAGGTGACCACATGACGACCCGGGCCCATAGTCAACGATGCCCGCGGCATCTCTTCGCGCTGCGACCATGGGATTGTCGCACGCCATGCGATTTGATGGGTGAACTGAGGGTCCTCAATACCGTTCAGGATCGGCCGGATGGTGCTACGCCCGCCATCCGCGGCAATCACACATTCCGAACGCAACCTCTCTCCGTTATCCAGCACAACCTCGGACTCGCTTGGGTGCTTAACAACATTGGACACACGCGCGCCAAGCCGAACGTCAACGCCGGCCTTTACAGACGCGCGGTGCAACAGGTTCAGAAGGTCAGCGCGGTGATAATAATAGGTTGGACCGGCGGCAGGCGCAGGAATCCGGCTGATCAAACGGCCTTTACGGTAGTCACGCAAGATCGTTCCGTGCGACAGTTGCCCGTTCTCGGGTACGTTCCCAACAACACCCAGCGCCCGCAGAACCGCCATCCCGTTGGCGCTGATCTGCAACCCAGCGCCAACCTCGGTCAGGGCCGGTGCCTGTTCCAGAACCGTAACCTGCGCCCCGCGCTGCCGCAGCGCCAGAGCGGCCGCCAGCCCCCCTATTCCGCCACCGACGACGCTGAACTTCAATCCGTCAATATTCATGGCACCGCCTTAAAGCAAAAACGCCGAGGCGACAGGCCCCGGCGTTTTAGATTTTCCGAATTTCCCAGCGATCAATCGTCGCGGTGAACTTTCTCACGGCGCTCGTGGCGCTCCTGAGCCTCAAGCGTCATGGTCGCGATCGGACGCGCATCCAAACGCTTCAGCGAGATCGGATCGCCCGTCATCTCGCAATAGCCATATTCACCCTCGTCGATGCGGCGTAGCGCCGAGTCGATCTTGGCCACCAGCTTGCGCTGACGGTCGCGGGTGCGCAGCTCCAGCGCGCGGTCGGTTTCCTCGCTCGCGCGGTCGGCAACGTCCGGAATGTTACGGGTGTTGTCCTGCAACCCTTCGATCGTGTCGCGGCTGCCTGCCAATAATTCTGTCTTCCAATCCAGCAGCTTGCGGCGGAAATACTCAAGCTGACGGTCATTCATGAAAGGCTCATCTTCGGCCGGACGGTAGTCCTCCGGCAGAAAAACTTCCTGCTTCATCTTTGCTCCCTCGGTATGGCCATAAACGTCGGTAGCGGTTGTTTCACCTGACATTTGGCTCTCCCTTCTGCGGAGCGTGTATCCGACGCGCGTTGGAATGTCACTACACAAACGTCGCAATGATACGTTACGTCTCCGGCTTGTCTAAATATGAGACATGTAACAACAAAACCTTGTTTTACTGTGGAATTCGTTGGGCATTTCTGCGGCAAACCACAACCAATGGGACATCCGTTAGCCGCCGAATCAAGCACTAGGAACCAGAGTCGCGGGGAAATTCCCGGTGCTGGACGCCGCGGCCCGCTTGTCAAAATCGTTGCCTCTCTGTAACCCAAACGGCACAAATCGCGCGAAACCACACGAGGGGCTCATGACCGCACGTTTCCAAGGCACCGCAGAGTATGTTGCCACTGATGACCTGACCATTGCGGTGAACGCTGCCGTGACCCTGGAACGACCCCTTTTGGTCAAAGGCGAACCGGGCACCGGTAAGACCGAACTGGCCAAACAGGTGGCCGGCGCGCTGGGTCTTACGATGATCGAGTGGAATGTAAAATCCACCACCCGTGCCCAACAGGGCCTGTATGAATATGACGCGGTCAGCCGCTTGCGCGACAGCCAACTGGGCGACGAGCGCGTGCATGACGTTTCGAACTACATCCGAAAGGGCAAGCTCTGGCAGGCATTTGATGCCGACGAGAAAGTCGTTCTGCTGATCGACGAAATCGACAAGGCCGATATCGAGTTTCCCAATGACCTGTTGCAGGAACTCGATAAGATGGAGTTTCACGTCTACGAAACAGGTGAAACGATCCGCGCCAAGCACCGCCCTATCGTGATCATAACATCAAACAACGAAAAGGAACTGCCCGACGCCTTCCTGCGCCGCTGTTTCTTCCACTATATCCGTTTCCCGGACGAGGCGACCATGCGCCGGATCGTCGAGGTGCACCATCCCGGCATCAAGGATGCACTGCTGACCACTGCGCTGACCCAGTTCTATGAAATCCGCGAAACGCAGGGGCTGAAGAAGAAACCTTCAACCTCGGAAGTGCTGGACTGGCTGAAACTTCTGCTGGCTGAGGACCTGACATCCGAGGACCTGAAGCGGGATGGAGCCAATGCCCTGCCCAAACTGCACGGGGCGCTGCTGAAGAACGAGCAGGATGTGCATTTGTTCGAACGTCTAGCGTTCATGGCGCGGGCCAAACGTTGATCCTGTTGAACCTCCGGTGATCGCCGCTTGCCTTGGGCTGGCCGGGCTGTCAGCATTGCAGGTGGCGGTCCGGTGCATCCGGGCTATCTGAGGCCGGACAAGACGGGGAAATTTGATTGGCTGATACTCTGACCATCCGCGCATTGCGGCACGAAGACCGTACTGAATGGTCCGACATGTGGCGAGACTATCTGGCTTTCTATGAAACGACGGTTCCGGATGAAATTTATGGCACCACCTTTGCCCGCCTGCTGGGCGATGATCCACATGATTTCTCGTGCTTTGTTGCCGAAAAAGACGGGCAACTGGTTGGGTTGACCCATTACCTGTTTCACCGGCATGCCTGGAAGGTTGAGAACGTTTGCTACCTGCAGGACCTTTTCGCCCGGCCTGAGGAGCGCGGCACCGGGGTCGGACGCGCTCTGATTCAAGCCGTTTATGACGAAGCTGACCGGCAAGGTGCCCCATCTGTCTATTGGTTGACGCAGGATTTTAACCACACCGCCCGCAAGCTGTATGACCGTATCGGCAAGAAGACGCCGTTCATCCGGTATCAGCGCCCATGATGCAATGGGCCGTGATCCTTGCGGGCTTGGCGCTGACAGGCTGCGCGACTGTTGAGACAAGCGAAGTCCCGACCCGCGTGCATGTCATCGAAGAAAAACTGCCACCAACCAAGTCATTCTCTCGTTCTTCCCCCACACCTGCCAGCCGGTCGAATGCCAATATCGCGGATGATTTCGTGTCTTTGCATTTCGCGCTGGAGGGCGGTGCGCAATTGCCGGTGTTCACGCGGTTCGAAACTCCGATCACTGTGCGCCTGACCGGCGCGCCCACGCCTTCGATGCAGCGGGACCTGACCCGTTTGCTGAACCGTTTTCGCAACGAGGCCGGGATCAACATCAGCCAGATTTCGGAAGGTTCGGCAAACATCACCATAGAGGCGGTCAGTCAGGAACAGATCCACGAAGTCCTGCCACAGGCGGCCTGTTTCGTTGTTCCCAATTCTTCCAGTTTTGAAGAATACCGCCGCGACCGGCGCAAACAGAAAAGCAGTTGGTCCCGGCTACACAGCCGCGAACGTCTTGGGATCTTTATCCCTTACGACGTCAGCCCGCAAGAAAAGCGCGACTGCCTGCACGAAGAGATCGCACAAGCGCTTGGGCCGTTGAACGACCTCTATCATCTGCCGGATTCGGTGTTCAACGATGACAACATTCACACCGTTCTGACCGGTTTCGACATGCTGATCCTGCGCACGGCCTATTCTCCCGAACTGCGCAGCGGCATGACCCGTGAGCAGGTCGAAGCCGCCCTGCCCGGCATTCTCAGCCGCCTGAACCCTCGCGGAGACACCTTGCCCGCGCAGCAGGTATCTGAAACACCTCGTGAATGGATTAACGCAATTCAAAGATCTTTGCGCCCAACTCGTGGGACGCAGAGACGTCAGAGAGACGCCCAACTGGCCGCGCGTATCGGAAAGGAACAAGGCTGGACTGATCACCGCCGCGCCTATCCCTACTACGTGATGGGCCGGATGGGCCAGTTTGACAATCCGCAGGAGGCTTTCCGCAACTACCAAATCGCACTGCAGTACCTGCGCGCCACCCCGGGCACCGAGGTCCATCAGGCCTATATTACCACGCAAACCGCCGCCTTTGCGCTGGCTCAGGGTAAGGGGCCCGAAGTTCTGCCAGAACTGAACAAGGCCATCGACGTGATGACGCGGGCCGAAAATGCCTCACAACTCGCCACGTTGCTGCTGCTCAAATCCGAGGCTCTCAATCAAGCGGGCCAGACTGCACAGGCACGTTCCGTCAGGCTGGACAGTCTGGCATGGGCGCGTTACGGCTTCGGCTCGGAAACGGTGGTCCGGTCGCTGATGCAGGACGTTGCGGAAGGACCCCCCAACAATAACAGGGGCGGATAACGCATGGTCGTGGTTTTGGGAATGGCGATACTGGGGGCAATCCTAGGGGCCCTGGCGGCACGCAAACGAAATGGCAGCGGTGCCGACATGGCGCAATACGCCGCCGGGTACGGCATCGCCTTTGCGCTGGTCGGACTGATACTGTCCCTGATCCTTGTAAGATTTGTGGTATAAGCAATGTTCCTGCCCTTTTTTGAAAACCTCCGCAAAGCTGGCATTCCCGTTTCCTTGCGCGAATACCTGACCTTTCTGGAGGGTATGAAAAAGGGTCTGGCCACCTATGATGTCGAGGCGTTCTACTACCTCGCTCGTGTCTCGATGGTGAAAGACGAACGCAATATCGACAAGTTCGACCGCGCCTTTGCCGCCAGTTTCGAGGGTTTGAACGAGATCAGCTTTGATCAGGTACTTGAGGCTGTCGATATCCCTGCCGACTGGCTGGCCAAAATGGCCGAAAAACACCTTTCCGAAGAAGAAAAGGCCGAGATCGAAGCCCTTGGCGGCTTTGACAAGCTGATGGAAACGCTGCGCGAGCGTTTGAAAGAACAGCAAGGTCGCCATCAGGGCGGCAACAAATGGATCGGTACTGCAGGGACATCTCCGTTCGGAGCTTATGGGTATAATCCCGAGGGCGTGCGGATCGGTCAGAAGGAAAGCCGCCATCAACGCGCCGTCAAGGTCTGGGACAAGCGTGAATTCAAGAACTTGGACGACACAGTTGAACTAGGCACCCGCAACATCAAGGTTGCGCTGAAACGCCTGCGCCGCTGGGCACGTGAGGGGGCTGCCGAGGAACTGGATCTGGACGGCACCATCCGCGCCACCGCCGAGCATGGCTATCTGGATGTCAAAACGCGCCCCGAACGTCACAACGCGGTCAAGGTGCTGTTGTTTCTGGACGTGGGTGGCTCGATGGACCCGCATATCAAGGTGGTGGAAGAGCTGTTCTCGGCCGCCCGGACCGAATTCAAGCATCTGGAATACTACTACTTCCACAACTGCCTTTATGAAGGCGTCTGGCGCGATAACCGCCGCCGTTGGGACCAGCAAACGCCCACGCATGAGGTGCTGCGGACCTATGGTTCGGACTACAAATGTATCTTCGTCGGCGACGCCTCGATGAGCCCCTACGAGATCGCCTATCCCGGCGGTGCCAATGAACACTGGAACCAAGAGGCCGGTCAGGTCTGGTTACAGCGCGCACGAGACCAGTGGCAGTCAAACCTGTGGATCAACCCGGTGCCCGAGAAATACTGGGGCTACACCCACTCAATCGGCATGATTCAGGAGATATTCGAGGACCGCATGGTCCCGATGACGCTGGCCGGGCTTGAACAGGGGATGCGGGAGCTGACGCGTTAGTTTTCCTTCGCTCGATCAATGAGCAGGTAATTGCAGTGCAGTGCGAAAGCCAAAATACTAAAAACCTTTTATTTCCAACTCGCTGACCCGTCATCCGGCAGC
Source organism: Ruegeria sp. CH8 (assembly GCF_056536985.1). Lineage (NCBI taxonomy): Bacteria > Pseudomonadati > Pseudomonadota > Alphaproteobacteria > Rhodobacterales > Roseobacteraceae > Ruegeria > Ruegeria sp. CH8. The sequence continues at coordinate 173,379 of NZ_JBQFQR010000007.1, forward strand.
AAGTGACCAGATTTCTCAACCACATCCCATTTTTGTGATATGTTCGGCAAAGGTTGAGTGCTGGGGGGCTAAAATGACCAGGTTCAAACTTCGCGCATTTCTTATTTCGACTTTGGCATCGGTATCGCTGGTTTTTGCTTCCGTAACGGTTGCCACAATTGTTCTGACGCCTGACTCTGCGTTTGCTAAAGGTGACAAGGGCAAGGGTGGTGGTAATGGCAAAGGTGGCGGAAAAGGCAAAGGTGGTGGAAAAGGCAAAGGTGGCGACAAAGGCAAAGATGGCGGAAAAGGCAAAGGTGGCGGACATGGAAAGGGGGACGGAAAGGGCAAAGGGAACGGCAAGGGCGGCAATGACAAGGCTGGAAAAGGGGCCGACGCCGGGAAATCCAAGTCCCGAATTGGGAAAACTCGCAAAGAGCACAAGTTCACTCAAAAAAACAAAACGTTACGGAACTCAAAAACGAACAAGGGCAATAAAGAAAAGCTTCAGAGAACATCGTTGGCCGACTTTGGACGCGAGTTCAAACGAGATGTTGAAGAATTGTTTGGCAAACGTTCAGGGACCAATCGTTCAGGAACAAAGTCAAAGCGAAATTCGGTCAAGACAACTCAAAGGACCTACAGGAAAATTACGAGCGCGCCGATCGAAGAATCCCTTCGTCCAGTTACCCGCAGAGACAAACGCCACTCTTCCTATGACGGAAAGAAACCGGGCAAGCGGTACTACCGCGACCCACTTGTAGAAGCTATCACTGATCCCTACGGGTCGGACAAACTGCGCAATCTGAATGCCTCAAACGCAGCTGCTTCGGCGTTCAGGAATGCTTCGGCCAACAGTAATGTTGGAAAAATCGCAACATATCAGGCAGCCGCAGACAATTATTACGATCTACAGTCAGAGCTGTATGACACCCGACGCGACTTGCGGGACCTGAATAAAAGCTACGACGGACGCAGCAGTCACGAGATTGCCGACGATATTGCTGATCTCGATCCAAATGATCCAAACTATGATGACAATCTGGACTCGCTGGAGAATGAACTCCGGGATGCAGAAAGATACGAAGAAACCCGTGATGATCTGCGCGGAGATATCAAGGATCTAAGGGCTGAAACCGGTGATGCCTTGCACGACGCAGAAGCCGCTTTTTTTGATGCATCCAAAGGGCGCACTTTGACACGCAGTACCCTTGGCGACTTCCATTCGAACTTGAATTTGCCACAACCAAAAGATCGCTACCGGTACGACGCGGAAATACAGCCCGAACCCTATGGCATAGACGATCCCCGCTATTCCAAAGAACGTGAGTATCAGCCTGATGAAACCGATTACCAACTTGGTCACGATCAAGCCCACTATGGCGATCATAAACGGGAAAAACACCGCTACCGCGATCCTCTAGCGACGGCAATTAGCGATCCCTATGGCTCGGATAAACTGCGCAATCTAAATGCTTCGAACGCAGCTGCTCCGGCTTTCAGGAATGCTGCTCCCAACAGCAATGTAGGAAAAATCGCAACTTATCAGCAGGCAGCGGCCGACTATTATGACTTGCGCTCGGACCTGTACGATGCCCGGCGCGAACTTCGGGACCTGAACAACCGCTATGACGGTCGCAGCAGCGATGAAATTGCAGATGACATCGCTGATCTCGATCCAGGTGATCCAGATTATGATGACAATCTCGACACGTTGGAAAAGGAACTACGCGTGGCGGAGGCCTACGAAGAAACCCGTGATGATCTTCGTTCTGAGGTAAAAGACTTACGCGTCGATACGACGGTCGCGCAAAAACAAGCTGAGCGCGCCTTTTTTGATGCGTCAAAAGGCTCGACGTTGACCCCGGATACACTTACCGAACTACACGGGAATTTGGATCTGCCGACAACAACCGATCGATAGCAACGGACCAAACCCCGCCTTCACGGGCAGCAAATCGGCAAGCCTTTAGGTTTACGGCTTGCCTCACCTCTCTGCGTTGCCCATATCTAAGCTATGCTTCGCCTAACCCCGATCCTTCTGGCCATTGCCTATGCCATTGTCATGTACCGGATATCCGTATGGCGTACGCACAGGGAACTGGACGCGAAATCGACCGAATTGGCCGATCCGGCGCTGAAACGTATGACCGACCGGCTGGCGGCAGCGTTGGAGATCGACCGGGTGCCCGTCTATATCTATGAGATCGACCCGGTGAACGGGCTGGCCGCACCTGATGGCCGGATATTCATCACTCGCGGGTTTTATCGCAAATTTCGGAACGGAGAGGTCTCGGCCGAGGAAATGGCCAGCGTTATCGCGCATGAGTTGGGGCATGTGGCGCTGGGGCACGCACGGCGGCGGATGATCGATTTCTCCGGTCAGAACGCGTTGCGGGCCGCGTTGATGATGCTGTTTGCCCGGTTTATTCCGTTCATCGGCGCGTGGATTGCCAATATGCTGACGCACCTGCTGGCCTCACGCCTGTCGCGCGGGGATGAGTATGAGGCAGATGAATACGCCGCTGCTTTGCTGACCAAGGCCGGGATTGGGATCGGGCCGCAGAAATCCCTGTTTCACAAGCTGGAAGGCCTGACCCAGCAACGCGCCGGGGTTGTGCCCGCATGGCTGATGAGTCACCCCAACACGGATGAGCGTATTGCAGCGTTGGAAGCGCTTGAGCAGCGTTGGGGCGCTAGCAAATAGGTTCGGACGCGTAGGGCCAGCTCTACAAGCCCTCCCAGGTTTTTTACCAGTTGAAGATGGACCAGCTTTAGGCAGTGAGGGCTTTGCCCAAACGCGGCAGACGAGCTTTTTTCATGAGCGCCCGCAGGGTCCATTGGTCGCCGGACAGGCGATTGGCCTCGGCCAGAACGCGGTTGGCTGTGTCAGCCATGCCATCAGGGTCAGTTTGCCAGAAACCTTGCAGCAGACTATCAGGGTCGCGGCGCTCAAGCCCTTCTTCCGACAGGATATTTCTTGGGAAGTCCTTGGCGTTGACGGTGACTATGACGTCTGCCGAGGCTGTGACAGCCGTGGCAAGAACGTGAATATCGGCGCTGTCAGGCAACCAGAGCCGCTGTTCAACACTCGGCCGGGCCGCGCGTTCTGCGTCTGGCCAAAACGTCTTTGTCAGGGCGATTTCGGCGCGGGCCTGTGCCTCGCCATCCGGGCCTAGTTTTCGGGCGGCGCGGGCCCATTCTTCGAGGATGCGGGCCGACCAAATGGGTTGAAAGTGGCCACGCTTGGCCGCGCCCAGCAGCATCTCTCGCATCACGGTGGGGTAGATGACGCAGGTATCCAGAACCGCCTTCACAGCCGGTAGAACACGGCTTTGAGGTAGCCGCTTTCAGCCAGTTGTGGCAGTTGCGGGTGGTCAGGTCCGGCAAAGCCAGTGTGGATCAGTTGGGCCTGCCGTCCGGCCCGGCCAATGCCGCGCGACGAAGCATCGCGGAAACGGCCCAGATCGGCAGCGTGGGAACAGGAGCACAGGCCAAGGTAACCGCCGGATTTCACCAGTGGGGCCGCCAGCCGTGCGATACGTTCATAGGCGCGAAGCCCCGCATCCAGCGCCTGTTTCGAAGGCGCAAAGGCGGGCGGGTCGCAAATGACCACGTCGAATTGCGCACCTTCCTCGCCCAGTTGCGTCAGTACGTCAAAGGCATCGCCCTGCCGGGTTTGGAAGCGGTCAGCGCAGCCTGAAGCGTTCGCGCCCTGTGCGGCCAGTTCAAGCGCTGTAGCTGAGCCGTCAACGCACAACGCCTGAGCGGCTCCTCCGGCCAGCATCGCCAGACCGAACCCGCCCACATGGCTGAATATGTCCAGCACCTGCGCGCCCGGTTGGACTAGTCGCGCGGCGAAGGCATGGTTGGGCCGTTGGTCGTAGAACAGGCCGGTTTTCTGACCGCCGGTCAGGTCTGCCATATAGGTGGCCCCATTCATCGGCACCGGCAGCGGTGCATCGGGCGCGGTGCCGCGTAATGTTTGGTTCTCGTCATCCAGCCCCTCCAACCTCCGTGTGCGGCCCGAGGCGTTTTTCAACACCGTCGTCACCCCGGTGACACGGACCAGAGCATCGGTCAGCGTGTCCAGATGCGCCTCGGCCCAGGCCGCGTTGGGCTGTATGACACAGGCGTCTCCGAACCGGTCAATGATCACGCCGGGAAATCCGTCCGCTTCGGCGTGGATCAGGCGGTAATACGGCGCGTCGAACAGGCGTTCGCGCATGTCCAGTGCGCGGCGCAGGCGGGTTTCGAACCACTCGGCGTTCAGTTCGGCGCCCAGATCGCGATCCAGAACACGGCACATAATCTTGGACTCGGGATTCACCGCGACCAAAGCGATGGGCGCGCGTTTCTCGTCCTCGAGCACGGCCAGCGCTCCAGCTGAAATTTTGCGGGTCCGGCGGTCGGTGACGATGTCATTGGCGTAGACCCACGGGAAGCCATGGCGCAGGCCGCGCGCATTGGCTTTGGGTTTCAGGCGGATACGGGGGCGGTCAGTGGCTTGGGTCATGACGCCCTATTAGAGGCGAACGCGCCGGGGGGAAAGCCCTAGCGGGGCCGGGATCGCCAGCCACCGCGCCGTTTCGGCGCCTGCGCGGATTGCAGCCCTTCAGCCAGAACTTGCGTCATCGGGTGATCGGCCTCTTGCGCGGCGTAGACGGCGTGCAACTCGGTCAGGGCCTGTTTTTGGTCGCGTTCCGCCGGCAGGCTCAGCGCCCAGTCCAGAAAAATGCTACGGCATTCGGGCAGAGTGATGCCGTCGATGCGATAGGCCTCGCGGATCAGGCCCTTGTGATCATTCGGATCGTCATTGCGCGGCATCTTTCCCCTCCTCGATCACGCTGCCGATAATCCCGGCGGCGGTGGTATAGCTGTCCTGCAAGGCGGCCTGAAGCTGTTCGACCTGTTCGAACCCGGTAGCACGGCACAGAAAGGCCGCGCCGCCCTCGCCGATCTTGTCGGCCTCGATCACCTTGCCCGACAGCAACCGGGCCGCGCATTGCACCAACCAGCATAGATCGTAGCAGTCCTTGAGCGTCTGCGCCTGAGCGACGTCCAGCAATTCGGCAGCGACAGCGCCGTCCAGCCCGGACTGCACGTCGCGATGCACAACGCCTGACAAGAGCGCCCCGGTTTCGGCCACCAATTCGATGTCCATCATCCGACCGGCACCGTTCTTGGCGTCCCAGATGCCCGCAGGGGATTTGGCCGCCGCCAAACGAACGCGCATCTCGGCTACTTCGCGCAGGACTTTTTCCCGGTCTTCGGGCTGTTTCAGGAAATCAGCACGGAAGCTTTCGATGTCCTTTGCCAGCCCAGCGTCGCCCGCCACCACGCGGGCGCGGGTCAGGGCCAGGTGCTCCCACACCCAGGCCTCGTTCTGCTGATAGTTGGTGAAGCTGGCCCAACTGGTCGCCACCGGCCCCTGATTGCCTGAGGGGCGCAGACGCATATCGACCTCGTATAGCCTCCCCTGTGACATTGGTGCTGACAGCGCGGTGATCAGCGCCTGCGTGAACCGGGCGTAATAGGTGCGCGTTGCCAGGGGGCGCGGACCGTCCGACATATCCTGATCCTGCGGGTCATAGATCACGATCATATCCAAATCGGATTGCGAGTTGATCCGCCCTGCCCCGATCGACCCCATGCCCAGCACCGCCGCGCCGCGCCCCGGCGCGGGCCCGTGTTTCTTGGCGAATTGTTCGACTACACAAGGCAGGATCGCGGCGATCACCGCACTGGCCAGTTCAGCGTATTGCTGTCCGGCCTGTGCCCCGTCGATCAACCCTCGCAGGTGATGGACACCTATGCGGAAGTGCCATTCCTTGCACCAGCGGCGAGCGTAATCCAGCTGCGTTTCATAGTCCGCCTCCTGCTCCAGCGCCTGTGAAAGCTCGGCCTGCAACACCGCCTGCCCCGGCCAGTCGTCAAAGAAACTACCACCGATCACGGCGTCAAATACGGCGGCATTGCGTGACAGATGCCCGGCCAACGCGTGTGAGGTCCCCACGATATCCACCAGCAGATCGATCAGATGCGGGTTGGCTTCGAACAGAGAAAACAGCTGCACCCCAGCAGGCAGGCCAGACAGGAATCCGTCCAGCGCTAGCAGCGCCTCATCCGGCTTTGCGGTTTTTGACAGGCGTGAGAGCAGTTCGGGCTTGAGCCGCTCGAAAATCCGCGCGCCCCGCTGCGAGCGCAACGCCGGATAGGTAGGCCAACGCGCCAGAACGCTTTGATCGAACTCAGCCTCTTTGACCGGTGCTGAAGTTGAGGAGCCGGGGGCAAAGAACCCTTCGGTCAGCTCATGCACCTCGGTCAGGCGGCGGGTCAGGTCGGCGGTCAGTTCCGCGCTGTCGATACCCATCAGACAGGCCACGCGCTCGATGCCGTCCTGCGATTGCGGCACCTTGTGGGTTTGCGAGTCGTGAACCATCTGGATGCGGTGTTCGACCTCACGATGGGCGCGGTAATGGTCGGTCAGCTTGTCGGCAACCCCCTGCGGCACCCAGCCTTTTTCAGCCAACGCAGCCAGACCGGGCACCGTGCCCCGCACTCGTAAATCGGGGTCGCGGCCCCCGGCAATCAACTGGCGGGTCTGGGTAAAGAACTCGATCTCGCGAATGCCACCCTGCCCCAGCTTCATGTCATGGCCCGGAATAGCCAGCGTACCGCCGGTGCCCTTATTCTCTCGAATACGCAGACGCATGTCGTGGGCGTCCTGAATGGCGGCAAAATCCAGATGCCGTCGCCAGACGAAGGGACGCATCGTATCAAGGAAACGCTGCCCCGCAGCAAGATCACCAGCGCAAGGCCGCGCCTTGATATAGGCCGCGCGTTCCCACGTACGGCCGAGGCTTTCGTAATAACGCTCAGCCGCCTCAGCCGCCATGCAGACCGGCGTCACGGCAGGATCGGGGCGCAGGCGCAAGTCGGTTCGGAACACATAACCATCCGCAGTCTTATCGCTGAGCGTAGCGCAGAAGTTGCGGGTTGCCCGCACCATGCCGTGCCGTGCGTCGTAGAAATCGTCAGGGTCAAAACGTGTTTCATCGAACAGCACGATCAGGTCGATATCCGAGCTGTAGTTTAGCTCATGCGCACCCATCTTGCCCATCGCCAGAATGATCATCCCGGCGGCGGTTTCGACGTCATCAGGCCCCATTCCGGGCAGTTTTCCGCGCCGGATCAACGCCGCGATCTCGGCCTTGGCCGCCACATCCGCCGCCAGCGCGCCGAAATCGGTCAGCGCCGCCGTCACCTTCTCTAGCGGCCACGCACCGGCCAGATCGGCCAGCGCGGTTAGCAGCGCCAACTGTCGTTTCGCCCGTCGCAGGCCCGGCTTCAACTGATCGGATGGCAAAGATTTGGCCGCGTCCATGACCTCGGACAGCGCCTGATCCGGCTGCTGCAGAGCCTGCGGCAACCAATCACGTTCATACTCGATCAGGCCTTTAAGATAAGGGCTGGACCCTGCCGCCCCCGCAATCAGTTCGCCCTGTTCGGGCGTGACGTCGGGCACCAAATTCAGCGCCTCACCGCCCAAAGAGGCATCAAAGGCGCGCGGGACTCGGTGGATGGTCAGCGGTCCGGTCATTGCACCTCCAACGGGGTGTCTTGGTTGAAACTGTTGACCCAGACGTCCAGGCGGCGCTCCCACAGGGAGGAGATCAACATCGCCTCCCACGACTCGGCTTCGGGGCGCTGATAGCCCGCACGGTAGGTCAGCAACACGATGTCCGGGGTTAATACACGCAGTTTTGTCTCGCTCAATTCATACCGTGCCATGGTCGGCGCATCGGCAAACTGCCCGACATGATCGTCGCGATTGGCAAAACCGGTGGGATACACACCCAAGAAATCTGCGCTCAGAAGCGCCCGATCAGCCGAGGCATTGCCATCAACCAGCGCAGCCCAGACCTGCTTTTCCAAAGTGAGAATATCGTCCAGCGCCGGAGGGGTCGTGTTGTCAGTATTTTGCATGTGCGAAACTTGTGTAGGGTGGCACATTAATCTGCAGTAAGACCGGAAGAGGCCGGAAGGATCCGGAAGCGCCAATAAACAAGGTGTATGAGGCCATTTAAAAGGTCCTTCCTGCCTGATCGGCTGTTGTCTTTCAAAAACCGTGTATACGGCGTTTAAGCCCAATTGCCGAGATATTGCGACACATATATTTGCAAACTCGGTAAACGCGCTGATCGCTTTTTAATAAAGGGCTTAGACCGCCGCAAAGGTGTGTTTCTTGCTGCTAACAACGGGGAAAACTGGCCCAGGAATAGGGAAGAGTGCTTCCCATTTTGGTCCGCAGCTCCCAGAAAGGGTGTACCCTTGCAAAAACATATAGTTAGCCGATTGACACCCTAAAAATTGAGGTACGAACCGGAAAGCGGTTTTAGTCTTTTGACACTGTAGCCTGACTAGGAGGTTTCTGAAGATCGCCCTTGTTGCACTCAGTTCCACCCAACGCCCAATACTCGAGCTAGGATCGATGAAAACTTTGCGAAATTTGCGCGGTAAGGTGCCTTTACTGAGACTTTTGTATTTGGACCTGCCCTCTCCATTTTGACCATATCAAAGGTAATTGGGCTGACGCCGGATATCCCATGGTAAATTTCACCATATCCGAGGTCGGTATAGAGTTGCGCATCGAACGTTTTTCCTGAGGTGGGCGACGCAACATAGACGGTTCCAGGGCGAACACAGATTCTCATCGTCTGTCAGGTTCGTGTGTATGTAGCCTGATATCCGTCAGAAACAAAAAAGCGCTTGTAAAAAGGTGAAAAAGCAACCTGCTGTTGGTTCTGGCATGCGGTTAATGCGGCTAGTGAAAGTACACTCAGAAAATTGAAATTCTGCATACCAACATTAGTCAAAAAACTAGGGACTTACTTGGCACCTACGATCCCGGACATAACTTCTGCAATTCGCTATAGGTTCATTCGTACGTTGAACATGAAATCACTTAAGTCGTGACCTTCGCGCGACCTAAGAACCACTCGGTCGGAGCTTTGCCTCTCGCCGATTGTCTTAGCTAAAAATACGGGCGCATTGCCCACGTATAAACGACTAAGCGCCCATAACTCAGACGGGTCAGCGCACATTGCCATCTGCGCGGTTAAGTACCGAATTTACGGAGGTGAGTTGGATGAATGATGCGACTGGTTTTTCGGTCTGGCATAGGGCGTTGAGCGTAGTAGCGCACGGCTAACAAATAAACGAACAGCGGCACCTTGTGGCGTAAACCGACGCCGGGTGTATAAGATGAGATGCCAAACACAATATGGCAAATCAAAATAGCTGAGATCGCCACAAACAATGGCGCCAGCCTTAGCTTCCAGCACAAAATGACGCACAACACGGAGAAGAGAGCACTGATCGCACCTATGGCTAGCGAAATCGCTCCCGTGTTGGGCGCAAAAAAAGGGAACGTGAATTGTAGTATGGACAGAGCCACACCTGTCGGATGATATGGAAAACCAACATAGAACAGCCATCCAGCGTAGGACGTATCACCCCTCTCCGTGGCAATTCTGAGCTTTGATTCTACAGCTGACAACGCGGCGTCAGGCCCTGAAAAAATGTAGGCCTTGGAAACTGACGCAGCGAACAAGTCCCAATACACGAAGAACAGCAAAGCAGCCGAAAGAAGCGCTATCAAAACCAGCTTGAGATTGCGTAAAAATACCGAGGCTACAAATAGGTTACCTGGGTGCGCCAACACGAGTGTAAAGAATGCGGATACCGCAAGCACAGACGATCGAACCGATTTTGCGGGCGACCGCAGGAATGATGGCGGGTTCATGGAAATGAAAGCAACATAGATCGCCAAAATGCAATAGGTCCACTCGCCCATTCCACTGGCTGTCTGATAAGCGGTATAAGTCAGCGCGATCACGAAAAAGATGTTCTTCCTAAACATCCCGGCCATATCAAAGCACTGCTTATGTAGCTTAAAAGCAAGCCATCCGAACAAGACAGGCCACAACGGCCCCAAAACTGTGCTCATTAAGCCTAAAACGTATGTGTGAATACGATCACCACACAGCGATAGGCTGAATTGACACGAATTAGCTGTTTCGACATAGGCAATTGTGTCAGCCACAGGACCAATAAAAACCCCAGCTGCCGCCAGCAACTGGACCAAGAGTGCGGCGAGGACAATCAGGATGAGTCTTGCACTCACAACAAAGTTCTGAGCTGCCAGATAGGTCATGAAGGCGGACACATATCCGAAAGCCATTAATCCGAAAGACAACCGCCCAACCTATCCTGAATTGTTTGCTGTTGACGAATGAAATGATCCGCCAAGTCATTAGTGGCAATGATCTCGATTGGCAAATCCATTATGATGCTCGTGGAGATTGCCGCCTAGGTCCTGCTGGTGCTGCCGTAACTGTCCGATCCCAGGGGAGCCCCGCGCATAAAACGATCGCTTAAAACGCCTCGAGGCGGCGCGATTTAAACACTGGATACGCTCACAATTGGGGAATCTGCCTAGATGCCGGTCTGGCTCAATAACATCCCTCTCGACCTACAGTGCGAAATGCGGGCTCGCGACGCGGAGGATAGGGAATCCACCGTGCGCACCTAGGCCAAGACTCACAAGTTGCGTCTCAAGGTGCATTGGCATGTGGATCTGAGACGGGCGATAGCAACGCTGGACAGCTTTCGTTCTACGGCAGGATAGCAGGACAGTTGGATTCGGATCAAAGAATGGATGGAAAGTTACGGTGTCCCGGCGGCCTCAAAACTATCGACCCGGCCGGAGCTCACCAGTTTCAGATATTAGGCCTTCAGGTCAAAAAAACCGGTTGCTACAAACATCTATGTCAAACTCTGCAAAAGTCTTGTCACACTAAAACCTGCGCCTGATCCGGGATGAGGTCAATCAAAGAACGCGCCAAAATACCCAATGTAAATCTTTTTCACATCGCCCCCTTGCAACCGGCTGCGCGCTCCCCATCTTAACAATGTGAAAAAGATTTACATAACCCCCGGAGACCAACAATGACTGCACTATCCGACCCCGCCGTCCCAGAAAATCCGGGATGGCTGCACCGTATCGAAGCCTGGCTTGACGACAAGGGCAAAGGCGCCTGGATCGTCGTCATGGTCCTTGGGTTCATATTCTTCTGGCCCGTCGGCCTCGCTCTTCTGGCCTATATGATCTGGAGCAAACGCATGTTCAGCAAATCCTGCAGCCGTCGCAAATCCTGGCACAGCCACATGAGCGCCATGAAGCCCTCGGGCAACAGCGCGTTTGACGCCTATAAGTCCGATACGCTGGCACGGCTGGAGCGTGAGCAGCAGGACTTCGAGGCCTTCCTGCGTCGCCTGCGCGAAGCGAAGGACAAGGCTGAATTCGACCAGTTCATGGACGAACGCGCCCGTGAAAACCGCGATGAGGCCGAAAACGGCGAACGCGCCTGATCCAACCTTGCCCTGTCCCGCCTTTCGGGACAGGGTAAACCCATTCAACGACGTGGAATATTCTGAATGACCCACCTGCCCGATCCAGACAGCCAACCCGAGTTTTACCAATCGGTGGCAACCAAACGCTTTGTCGCATGGCTCTTTGACATCGCCTTTATCTCGCTGCTGTGCATCGTGCCGGTATTTCTGACATTTGGCGCGGGGCTGTTCTTTCTGCCACTGATCTATGGCGTCATCAGTTTCGTCTACCGCGTCGTCACGATAAGCAACGGATCGGCAACGCTGGGCATGCGCTTCATGGGAATCGAACTGCGCGACGCCTTTGGTGCCCGCATGGACATGGGCAAGGCCGTGGCTCACACCGCCGGGTATTTTATCAGCATGGCGTTTTTTGTGGTCCAGATTATCTCGGTCATCATGATGCTGAACAGCGCGCGTTGCCAGGGTCTTACCGATGCGTTCCTTGGTACGGTGATGATCAACCAGCGGGCATAATAATCAACCAATTGAATCACTTGGCTGCATGGGGAACCGTTGCTATCATCGGTTCCCAGGAGACGCGGAAACTTCATGCGACACACGCTGCCAATTGCGCCGCAGTTCTATGTGACGGCCCCCCAGCCTTGCCCTTATCTTGAGGGCAGGATGGAACGCAAGCTGTTCACGGCACTGCAGGGTGAAGGGGCCGATCAGTTGAACAACTCACTGTCGCAACAAGGGTTTCGCAGGTCTCAGAACGTACTCTACCGCCCGTCTTGCACTGATTGCGCTGCCTGTCTGTCCGCACGCATAGATGTCTCGGCCTTTCGTCCCAGCAAAAGTCAAAAACGCGCCGCGAAGCGGAATTCCTATCTGCAGCGCCGGGCGAACTCGCCCTGGGCGACAGATGAGCAGTATGAGCTGTTCCGCCGCTATCTTGATACCCGTCACGCCGATGGCGGGATGGCCGATATGGATGTGTTCGAATTCGCTGCGATGATTGAGGAAACACCAATCCGCAGCCGCGTTGTCGAATATGCCGACCCCAAGACCGGAGAACTGATTGCTGTCAGCCTGACCGACGTACTGGATGACGGACTAAGCATGGTCTATTCATTCTACGATCCGGAACAGCCTCAGAACTCACTGGGCACGTATATGATCCTCGACCATATCGACATCGCGCGCGAGGCAGGCTTGCCTTACGTCTATCTCGGCTACTGGGTGCCCGGTAGCCCAAAGATGGGTTACAAGGCTCGGTTTTCGGGTCTTGAGGCCTACATGCAGGGCAACTGGACCCGTGTCGACAATCCGGCCGCATTGGCCGAGGCCAGCCATCACCCCCTGTCAACAGCGCCGATCGCCGAGCAGGTCGCGGGCATCCAGCTGCCCGACCGTCACCCGACCAAGGGCTGAACCCCATGCGCCAGAGCCTCTTTGCCGTCACTCTTGTGGTGCCGGACTACGACGCCGCCATCGCGTTCTACACCCGGACACTGGACTTCACGCTGACGCAAGACATCGATCTGGGCGACGATAAGCGTTGGGTGCTTGTGACACCCCCGGGTGCGGCTAGTGGATCCCTGTTGCTGGCTAGGGCTGACGGCCCGAACCAGATCGCTGCCGTCGGCAACCAGACCGGAGGCCGCGTCGGCTTTTTCCTGCAAACGGATGACTTCGACCGCGACCACGCTGCAATGCGCGCCAAAGGTGTCCACTTCGAAGAAGACCCGAGACAAGAACCCTACGGCACAGTCGCCGTCTGGCGCGACCCGTTCGGAAATCGCTGGGATTTGATCCAGTTCACCTGATCCGTCCTTCATCTGGCCAAAAATATCTCGGGGATGAATTGGCCGCAGGTCAAGAAGGGGCTGGCCCTTCCCCATAGCACCAAAGCAAAGGGGGCCAAAAGGCCCCCTTTTCCATTGGATTACAGCAAGATATCAGTTCGGGATCAGATCCGGCACAATGGTCACGATCGACGGGAAGAACCACAGGATCGCAATCCCCACGACCTGAATGATCACAAAGGGTACGATGCCGCGATAGATATGTCCTGTCGTGACCTCTTTCGGCGCGACCCCACGCAAGTAGAACAGCGCGAACCCAAACGGTGGCGTCAGGAACGAGGTCTGCAGGTTCACCGCCACCATGATCGTCACCCATTTTGGATCGAACGACCCGCCATAGATCACCGGGCCTACGATGGGGATCACGATGTAGATGATCTCGAGGAAATCCAGCACGAACCCAAGAATGAACAGCACCAGCATCACGATCAGAAAGACAGTGAACTCATTGTCAAAGCTCTTGAGGAACTGCTGGATATAGTGCTCACCACCGAACGAGATCACCACCAGGTTCAACAGCTGCGAGCCGATCAGAATGGTAAACACCATCGAGGTCACCTTGGCCGTCTCGCGCACCACCGGGGTCAGAACCCCGCTGGAGAACAGAACCCAGCAGGCGTAGATCAGGCCGAACAACGCATACAGATACGCTGCATAGGACAGAATAAAGGCGATCCAGGTCTCGACCGAGACGTTGCCCTGATTGACGCGCAGGTCAAAGTTCACACCCAGCACCAGACAGATGATGACGGCAAAGGTCGACCAGATGATCACCTTGCCCGAACGTTCCTGATCCTGCAGCTTGCGATACGCCGCCAGCATGATCGCTCCGCCTGCCCCTAGCGCCGCCGCCGGTGTTGGGTTGGTAACCCCACCAAGGATCGAACCAAGCACTGCGATGATCAGGACCAGCGGTGGGAAGACCACCCGGATCAGATCGTTGCTCGAACACCGTATCGCCGCCTCTTTGGCCCCATAGATAGCCAACGCAAACGGCAGCGCCAGCAACAGGAACGTGGCCCCTGACGAAGTTGTCGGCGCGATCAATACCAAATCCACCAGCAACATCAGCAACAGGCCGATTGTCCCAAGGATAAGTGGCTGTGGCGATTTCGACGGTGCGATACCACGCCCCATCAGCAACGTCAGACCCAGCAGCACTACGACCACCGCAACACCATTGCCGATCGGAGCAGCCGCCGCAATCTTGGCTTCTTGTGCTGCGGCCAACTCTTCCTCACTCAGGCGCGTGGACGCGGCAGTTCCACCAGCAGCGTCGATGGCCTCTTGCTCGGCTACGGCCTGATCCCACGCGGACTGACCATGCAATTCGATCATCGACGCTTTGCACTCTGCAGACACGTTGGTGCGCAACGAGGCGCCGGCACCAATATCCGAGAAGGCGGACACGTTAATGTTCTGGCTACCAATCACACCCGCACTGCCCAGCATGACCGCACCCACGATCAGCGCAACCGGCGCACCCAGCAGCCAGGTCAGACCTTCGGCGCGGGTGATCGGCTCACCACTGCCGCCCGACATCTCGACCGCCGGAGCTTTTTCGGGGTTCAGCAACGCATAGCCAAAGGCATACAGCGCATAGAGCAATGCCAGCATAATCCCCGGCAGCAGCGCCGCCTGAAACAGCGTGCCGACCGAGACCACCGCAGGCTCACCCAGATAGGTCAGCGCGTCGGTACATCCGGCCTCAACCGCGCGGGTTTCCTGCGCGGTCGAATACAGATCGCCTGCAAGCGTCCCCAGCAGAACGATCACGATCGAGGGCGGGATGATCTGCCCTAGCGTGCCCGAGGCCGCGATCACACCGGTCGCCAGTTCCGGCGAATAGTTGTTTCGCAGCATGGTCGGCAGCGCCAGCAATCCCATGGTCACAACGGTCGCGCCCACAATCCCGGTCGAGGCCGCCAAGAACGCGCCCACTACCACAATCGACACCGCCAAACCACCGGGCAGCGGGCCAAAGACGCGCGCCATCGTGGTCAGCAGATCATTGGCGATCTTGGAACGTTCCAGCGTGATGCCCATCAATACGAACATCAGCACGGCCAGCAGGGTTTCGATGGATTGGCCAGCCAGAACACGCTCATTGATACGGTTCACGATGAACGAGACGTTGCGGTCCAGCGCGGTTTCCCAGCCCTGTACAAAGACCGGCTCGGCGATCCTGGGCAAGTCCGGGTATCGGAACGTGGACACAGTGTCAGGTTTGACCCCTGAATTGACCAGATCCCGATAGGCTTGTGACCCGGTATCAATCGCCTGATGGATCAGCAGCCCGGCACTGTCCAGTGCGGCGATAATCCCGAAGGAAATGATACCGGCGCCACCGATGGCAAAGGCCACCGGGAAGCCGGAAAGGATGCCTCCGAAAAGGCAGAAGAATACGATAATGAGGCCTATCTCGACGCCATCAAGTCCGAATAACATAGTCTGGGTCTCCGTCCCTAATGTGCGCCTTCGTAGGCTTCTTCGCCCTCGCCAAGGGTGTCCTTGTCGAGGTATTTTCCAATGCTGTCCGGTCCTTCCACGTATTCCAGATACGACCGGTACAGGAAGGCAATCGCGTGCAGGAACACCATGGCCGCAAAGCAGATCAGCAGGATTTTGAACAGGAAGTAGGCGTTGAACCCGTTGGGACTGAACCCGATGGTCTCCACGTTCCAGCGCAGGGCGCGCGATTTCATCACCAACCGATCCAGCGCGTCACTGGCCGAGGGTTTCGGCACGATCAGGTGGCGCCACATGAAATACCAGCCATACATCCATGTCAGCACGGCGATGGGCATCATGAACAACAACGATCCCAGCATATCGACGACGCGCTTGGCCCGGTGACTGATCCCGGCATAGACCAAGTCGACCCGCACGTGGCCGCCTTGAACGAAGGTGTAGGTGCAGCACAGGCAGACAACCATCGCATTGTACAGCTTTAGCTCTTCCGCGTACCAGCTGATGTCCTGACTGAACGGGATGCCCAGACCAAAAGACATGTCCGGCCGCGCAAACACCCGCTGCATGAAGACGATAACGATTTGCTGGATCACCATTAGCAGGCCCGCCCAGGCAAAGAAGCGCCCGGTCGTGTTGGCGAACCCCTCAAGGACGCGCACCATCCCCCACATGAAGCTGCGGTAATACAGCCCGATGGCAGTTAGCACCAGAAACAGGGTGAAAACCACAAAGAAGAACTCGACCGATCCGCCGTAATAGACAAAGCGCATGATGGCTTCTTTGTCCGACCAGTTCAGCCAGAGTTGCGGATGCGTGATGGCGTATCCGAAATTATAGAAGGCTTCGGCAATGTTCTGAACGAACCACACAAGTCCGTTCCACAGGGCGCCGAAGAACGAGATACCGTTATCGTCCTGCATGTTGTCCCCAGGTCGTATCGGTTGCACTGCTGTTATTTGCGGCTTTGTCCGAACCGCGCATGTGCAACGGGAAAGGTTTCCCCACTATTGCGGGGAAACCAGTCTAGCATAGTTTCTGCGATTAGCCGCGTACGCGGTTACGCTGCGTGGTGTAGACACCCGATGACAGGTCCTGCCACCCAGCCGACGACGTCGAGGATGCCACTGCGCTGTCGTGGATCTTCTTGAACAGCTCGTCGCTCATGTTCTCGTCCAGAACTTCCTGGCTGGCCGCACCGAAGGCGTCCCAGACGCTGTCCGGGAATTCCATGACCTTAACGCCACCCGACTGCAAACGCTGCAGCGCGGCGCCGTTGTTGGCCAGGAATTGCGCCAGGTTCCACTGGTGCGCTTCACCTGCGGCGATTTCGATGATCTTCTGCTGAGCAGGTGTCAGGCTGTCAAACACGTCGCGGTTGGTCGCCAGCGACAGACCCGCGTTCGGCTCGTGGAAACCGGCGGTGTAGTAAACCTTGGTGATTTCCTGGAAACCAGCCTTTTCGTCCGCCCACGGACCGATCCACTCGGTGCCGTCAATCGCGCCCGAGGACAGCGCCTGATACACTTCCGAGCCCGGAATGTTCTGAACCGATGCGCCCAGTTTACCCAGAGCTTTACCGCCCAGACCCGGCATGCGGAACTTCAGGCCGTTGAAGTCATCGGGGCTGTTGATCTCTTTCGAGTACCAGCCGCCCGCCTGCGCGCCAGTGTTACCGGCCAGGAACGACTTCAGGCCAAAGATCTGGCCCAGCTCGTCATGCAGCTCCATGCCGCCATCCTGGTAGTACCAGTTGACCATTTCCTGCGCGGTCATGCCGAAGGGAACGGCAGTGAAGAAGGCATAGCCCGGGTGCTGACCGACAAAGTAGTAGTCGGCCGCGTGATACATGTCGGCCTGACCCGACGATACGGCGTCAAAAACCTCAAACGCGCCAACCAGTTCGCCGGCGGCCTTGATGTCAACGGTCAGGTTGCCATCCGACATTGCGGTGATGCTGTCGGCGCAACGCTGCGCGCTGTCGAAAACACCGGCCAGGCCACGACCCCACGAGGTCACCATGGTCAGCGTGCGCTTGCCCTGCGCATAAGCCGGAGCCGCCAGCGTGGTGGCTGCAGCTGCCGAGCCGCCCAGAGCAGATGTTTTCAGAAATGAACGACGATCCATATGAGTGTTCCTCCCCTACATATTCAAAACCCGGACATGGTCCGGGCGCGGTCGTTGTCAATGAGCGCCAGCTTAATCAGCGGATTTTGAATGTGAATACCAATAACTACGTAGAGGGGCGGGTTTTTGAAAGCGTAATGAGTCATTTCCGTTGGAAATCTCGTCAGCGCAGCGCATCTCAGGCTGCATCTGCACCAGAATGTCCAAAATTTTTGCATTTTACCGCACTCTTGCGTATCGATTCGACCATGAGGGGATTTCGGAACCTGATTTCACTGACGTACGGCCAGAAACTGTCGCTGGTTGCTGCCATTCCTCTGGTCGTGGCGGTGGCGGCAATTGCAGTGCTGGTCACCCATGAATCCCGCGCCACAGCTGAACGTGAGATTCAGGCGTTGGAACGTCGTCTGATCGAGGCCAAGAAAGAGGAATTGAAAAACTACGTCACGCAGGCGCGGAATGGGTTTGCCTATATCTATGGGCGTGCGTCCCCGGACGACGCGATTGCAAAGAACCTCGTGACGCAAATCCTGTCGGCCATGATCTACGGAAAAGACGGGTTCTTTTTCGTCTATGACTATGACGGCAACAATCTGGTTAGCCCGCGCCAGACCCAGTTCATCAACCGCAACTGGGAAGGCCTGACGGACAGCGACGGCACGCCTGTCGTGGACGAATTCATCAGCCTCGCCCGGCAAGGCGCCGGGTGGCACAGTTTCATGTGGCAAAAACCCTCGACTGGGGAAGAGGCGCAGATGATCGCCTATGTCGTCGGTTTGCAGGACTGGCAATGGGCCGTCGGCACCGGCGTGTTCATCGACGACATCTCGGCTACCGTTGCTAACGCCCGCGCCGAGGTTGAAGCCCGCGTACAGCGCACATTCATGTATATCGGGGGTATCGTTCTGGCCGCCGTGCTGATCGTTTTTGCCTCGGGCATGTTGCTGAATGTCCGCGAACGGCGGTTGGCGGATGCCAAGTTAAAGGAACTGACCCAGCG
This sequence comes from Ruegeria sp. CH8, assembly GCF_056536985.1. Taxonomy (NCBI): domain Bacteria; kingdom Pseudomonadati; phylum Pseudomonadota; class Alphaproteobacteria; order Rhodobacterales; family Roseobacteraceae; genus Ruegeria; species Ruegeria sp. CH8. The sequence continues at coordinate 192,222 of NZ_JBQFQR010000007.1, forward strand.
GGTGTTCGACGCACAAGAGGAAGAGCGAGGTCGTGTTGCACGCGAGTTGCATGACGGGATCAGCCAGATCCTCGTGGGCGTGCGCTACGCGCTGGACAACACACGGCGACGGCTGGATCGCGGCGACGACGACAGTGCCCGCGCCCCACTGGACAAAGGCATCGAGCACCTCGGCACCGCCATCGCCGAGGTCCGCCGTATCAGTCGTGACCTCCGCCCCGGCGTTCTGGACGATTTGGGCCTCGGCCCTGCCCTGAAAACGCTAACAGACGATTTCCGCGAACGCACCGGGATCGAGACCGAGTTCACGACGGTGGTGTTTCGAAACCGTCTGGATCAGGACAGCAAGATCGCCCTCTACCGCATCGCGCAAGAGGCCCTGACAAACATCGAGCGCCACTCTGGCGCAACCCATGTTAATATCGACCTGCGAGGCCACAAGAAAGGTGCAACCATGCGCATCACCGATAACGGTCGCGGTTTACCCAACGGACAGGATCAGGCCAGCACAGGGATCGGGTTGCGCAATATGCAGGAACGCATCGAACAGCTTGACGGCTCCCTGCGCATTCTGTCATCACGCGGCCCGCATGGTGGTACTGTGATCGAGGCCAGCCTGCCGCTCAGTCACCTACTTCCGCCGCAGGAAGAGTCCTCTCCGAACCGAAAGGCCGGTACATGACAATCCGAGTTCTCATCGTAGACGATCACCCGATGGTGGCCGAGGGGATTCAATCGATCCTTGAAAGCTATGATGAAATTGAGGTGGTCGGCACGCTCGGCACCGGTCAGGAGGCTGTCGATCAGGCCGCCGATCTGTCCCCCGATGTCATCCTGATGGACCTTAACATGCCCGGCCTGGGTGGCCTCAGCGCGACCGAATTGATCCTTGAGCGCCTGCCCGACACCAGAATCCTGATCCTGTCGATGCATGACAGCCCTGAATATATCTCGACCGCGCTCAGCCATGGTGCCAAAGGCTATGTGCTGAAAGATGTCCCAACCGATGAGATCAAACAGGCCATCGACGCGGTGATGCGCGACGAGCAATACCTGTGCACCGGGGCAAGCGGATCGCTGGAACCCAAGAAAGACAGCGCACGCGAAGCGCTGACAGGTCGCGAACAAACGATCCTGCTGGAATTGGCACAGGGCAAATCGAACAAAGAGGTCGCTATCGCGCTCGATATTTCCGTAAGAACGGTTGAGACCCACCGCAAGAACATCAAACGCAAGCTGGGAATTTCATCCACCGCTGGTCTGACCCGCTATGCGCTTGAACACGGAGTGCTGCAGGGCACCAGCCCCGGCTTCTAGGCGCACCCGCAGCGCGGCACGCGCTGCCCGGCCCAACCGGCGGAGATGTGCCGCAGGCGCATCGCCAACGGGCGGGAGGGCCTATCCTCTCGGGCGGATGTCCTGACCAAAAAACACCAGTGTTCCATCCTCATCGATGACATGAAACTCGCGCTGTTGGTAAGGCTGGTCGAACGGCGGACGAACACGACCTTTGGGCAGGTCTGCCAACCTTGGACCCAGGCTTTCATACAGTTCGTCGATCCCATCCACATCGATGTAAAACGATTGATCATCCCCCAACGGCAAACCATCATCGCGGGGCGGGCATTCCAACAGCCGGATGGCCACAGTGCCCAAAGACAGGAATGCGTAATTGTCCTGCCGGAACCCGCAGGAAAACCCCAGACGGTCACAATAAAAATCAATCTGCTTTTGTAAGGAAGAACACAGAACAAAAGGCGTAAGCTGCAAAATATCTGGCACCAGAACCTCCGGTTTTCAAACAATATGGCCGCAGCCTATCACATCTTAATCCAGCAACTGATCCTTTCTCAGCCCTTCACGTTCATGATGACGCGGTAAAACCCGCCCATAGAGTTGCTGCGTGCGTTCAACGCTGCCGCACATCCCTTCGGCCTCGACAAACGAGAAAATTCCGACATAGCGACTGCGCGTACCCTCCACCGGAGCCACCCTGTGTAGCGCGTAGCGCCCCTTGAAGATCTGCAGGTCGCCCGGCTGCAACTCCAGTTCACGAACGCGCGTCATGTCTCCGTCCAGAATGGTCGCCACTTCCCTGAAATTCTCGTCCTCGGCGGTTCTAAGGTTCGGGACATATTCAAAGGTGCCCCCGGTTTCTCCGTTTTGAATGGCCAATGTGACGGTGTAGTTGTTCGTGTCGAAGTGCCATGGAAACCCCTGCCCCTCTTCCACCACGTTGATGATCACATCGGCCAGCGGATCGTCATATCGAAAGAAACGGTCCTCGGTCTCATTCAAAGCATCCCGTATAAACGGCATAAAGCCCTCGAACTCATAGATGCGACGCAGCGGGCCGGTTCGGGGAAAGTTATCCGCCGGAACAAATGCGTTTGAGCGGTCGTAGAAGCGGCGTATCGGGTGGCCGATCCCGAAACTCGGGTCATCCTTGGTGAAATAGGCGTTTGTCCTGTTGAAGGACCGGTGCGCTTGCGGCGCGGCGGCGTCGGCCTCCTCAACCAAAACCTCAAGCCCGGCCTCATGGACAAACCCCGGCAGAACTGCGCACCCGTCCTCATCCAGTTCCCGCCGCAAATCCGTAATCATCTGGTCATACGCCCGCGATCCCGGGCAATCGATGGGGTACCGACCAAGATCCACCAAATCCGCCAACATCAACCACCTCCGTGAACGCAACCTATGGGATCAGCGTGCCTCAGCCGCCAGAGGCCCTCATGTCAGTTTAAGACATCGTCCTGACGCAAACTGACCAGTTCAAATTCAGATTCTCAGCCCTTCGATCGGGCGCAATTGGCGGAAATTCCCGACCTGCGGCAATCTGCGCAATAAAATGTCGCAAAATCGGCCCTTCGGGTTACAAAATTGGTACGATTGCCTGTTGACGCCCCGTCGCACCGCTCATAATGTCCCTCCACGCAAAAAAGGAGCCTCTGGCGATGAAAACGCTAGTCGTAATCGTAGGAACCACGCGCATGGGCCGGTAACGGTAAACCATAATCGAACCCATGCGCCTCCGAAAATCTCGGGGGCTTTTTTTTGGCAAAACGCAAGACACATGTCGCGAACGGAGCAAAGCAGATGACACGTGAGATGACCGGCGCAAAGATGGTGGTTCAGGCCCTCAAGGATCAGGGCGTGGACACGGTATTCGGATACCCCGGTGGCGCCGTGCTACCCATCTATGATGAGATCTTTCTGCAAAACGACATCCGTCACATTCTGGTGCGGCATGAACAGGGCGCGATCCACGCCGCCGAAGGTTATGCGCGGTCGACAGGCAAGCCCGGCGTTGCGCTGGTGACATCTGGCCCCGGAGCCACCAATGCGGTGACCGGTCTGACGGATGCATTGCTGGACTCGATCCCAATCGTCGTTTTGACCGGGCAGGTTCCGACATTCATGATCGGCTCGGACGCGTTCCAAGAGGCCGACACCGTTGGCATCACCCGCCCCTGCACCAAGCATAACTGGTTGGTGAAAGACACGGACTCGCTGGCCGACACGCTGCACGAAGCGTTCCACGTCGCCACCTCGGGCCGCCCCGGTCCGGTGCTGATCGATATTCCAAAGGACGTTCAGTTTGCCTCGGGCGACTACAACGCACCTAAACCGTCGACCTCGCATTACCAGCCGGTTCTGAAAGGCGATCTGGAGGAGATCACCGAACTGGTCGCAGCCATAGAGACAGCGAAAAAACCCGTCTTCTACACCGGTGGCGGCGTCATCAACTCTGGCCCTGCGGCCAGCCAGTTGCTGCGCGAACTGGTTGATGCGACCGGGTTCCCGATCACTTCGACTCTGATGGGCCTGGGTGCTTATCCGGCATCGGGTGAGAACTGGTTGGGTATGTTGGGGATGCACGGTCTTTATGAAGCAAACCTCGCGATGCACGACTGCGACCTGATGATCAACATTGGTGCGCGGTTCGACGACCGGATCACCGGACGGATCGATGCCTTCTCGCCGAACTCGAAAAAGGCGCATATCGACATTGATCCTTCGTCGATCAACAAGGTGATCCGCGTTGATATCCCGATTGTTGGCGACGTAGGCCACGTGCTTGAGGATATCCTCAAGGTCTGGAAAGCACGCGGTCGCAAGACCGATGCCGCGGCCGTCAAGCAGTGGCAGGCGCAGATCAGCGATTGGCGTAAGGTCAATTGCCTCGCTTACACCAACAGCGAGAAGACCATCAAACCGCAATACGCGCTGCAACGTCTTGAAGAGCTGACCAAAAACCACGACCGCTATATCACCACCGAGGTCGGCCAGCACCAGATGTGGGCCGCGCAATACCTTGGCTTCGAAGACCCCAACCGCTGGATGACTTCGGGTGGCCTGGGCACGATGGGATACGGCACTCCGGCCTCGATCGGCGTGCAGATGGCGCATCCGGATGCGCTGGTGATCAACGTGGCTGGTGAGGCCTCGTGGTTGATGAACATGCAGGAAATGGGCACCGCGGTTCAGTACCGCCTGCCCGTAAAACAGTTCATCCTGAACAACGAACGTCTGGGCATGGTGCGCCAGTGGCAGGAATTGCTGCACGGCGAGCGGTATTCGCATTCCTGGTCCGAGGCCCTGCCCGATTTCGTCAAGCTCGCCGAGGCGTTTGGCGCCAAGGGTATCCTGTGTTCCGACCCCGCCGATCTGGATGACGCGATCATGGAGATGATCAACTATGACGGTCCGGTGATCTTTGACTGCCTGGTTGAAAAGCACGAGAATTGCTTCCCCATGATCCCATCAGGCAAGGCGCATAACGAAATGCTGCTGGGCGAGGCCGAAACGCAGGGCGTGATCGACTCCAAAGGTTCAGTGTTAGTATAATGAACTTTGGCTCATTAGTATTACTTTGCAACACAAACAGTTGGCTTTACGGAGAAAAATGAAACAGGCAGAGAGTCAAGACCTCGGAAGTTCCGATGATGTGCGTCGACGGCTGGCGGCATTTTCCGGTCGGCGCAGTTGGCAGGCCGGGATCCTCGTGCCTGCACTTGTGCTCATATTTTGTACGCTCTTCATCATCCGCAACTATCTCGAAGTCACGGCCGCTGGCGAACTCGTGGCCCAAAACGACTTTCGCGTGTTCTGGGCCGCCGCCCGGCTTGCGCTTGAGGGGTCGCCACTGGATGCCTTCGACGAACGCAATCTGATCGCGGTTCACGGCTTTGAAGAAGAATTAGGAATGCGCTGGCTCTACCCGCCCAGCTTCCTGGCGCTTTTGTCGCCGCTGGGGGCACTGTCGTATTTCCCAGCCTGGATCGTTTTTAACTGCCTGTCTGTTCTGGCCATACTTATTGCGATCCGGCCATTTGCAGCGGGGATAACGCCGGTCTGGCTTAGCTTTGGGCTCGCGCCGGCCTATCTGCCGTCCCTGCTGTCCGGCCAAACCAGCTTGATCTGGGCCGCCGGACTTTTGGTGGCACTGGCAGCACATCAGCGGAACCAACCAATTCTGGCCGGCATCGTGATTGGCATTCTGACGCTGAAACCACAACTTGGCATTATGATCCCCTTTGCTTTGCTGGCCAGCGGTGCCTGGCGTACGATCATCGCCGCCACAGCAACAACTCTTGTTATCGCAGGTATTGGGACGTTGATTTATGGCGTGGAATACTGGTCCGCCCTGACCGCCAATATCGAGCTTCACTATGACAGCCTTCGGCTTGACATGGCAGACACGGGGCTGATGGCAAGCACCTATAGCGCGCTGATAGGGCTGGGGATCCCGGAACCCATTGCAATGAATGTGCAATGGGTGGTGACGGGTCTGTCAGCACTGGCCGTGTTTATTGCTTGGCGCAGCCCAAATGTGGGGTTTGATCTGCGGGCCGCGACCTTGGTTATGGCGATTTGCATGTCCAGCGCCTATTTCTGGTTCTACGAAACAGCATTGTTGGCACCTGCCGCCTTGTTTTTAATGCGCTCGGGGGTTGTTTCGAAGCGACATTGGGGTGTGGGCCTGTTGTTTTTGATGTGGCTGGGGATTGGCCCGGCGACGCTGTCGCCAGAGCTTATGAACAATGGCCCAATTCGCCTGATCGTTACCCCGGTCATGGTTGCTGGATTTGCGGTTTGCCTGTTTGCGGTATTCAAACGCGCGATCGCGACGCCCCCTCCCCAAGATGTAATCGAGGATCACTGATGACACCGCTCAAAATCACCAAGGGCTCCACCCGCCATTCGGCCTATAACCTACGGCCTACCTTCTCGGACGTGCAGGAACGTCACACAATTGCGGTTCTGGTCGAAAACGAACCGGGTGTACTGGCCCGCGTGATCGGGTTGTTTTCGGGCCGGGGCTACAACATCGAGAGCCTGACCGTGGCCGAGGTGGACCACACTGGCCACCTCAGCCGCATCACCATCGTCACCGCAGGCACCCCGCAGGTCATCGAGCAGATCAAAGCTCAGCTGGGTCGAATCGTCCCGGTCCATGAGGTCCACGACCTGACCGTCGAAGGCCCCGCCGTTGAACGCGAATTGGCCATCATCAAAGTTGTCGGTGCCGGCGATAAGCGGGTCGAAGCCCTGCGCCTTGCCGATATCTTCCGCGCCAACGTTGTCGACAGCACGCTGAACTCGTTTATCTTTGAAATCACGGGCGCTCCGGACAAGATCGACGCTTTTGCCGATCTAATGCGCCCGTTGGGACTGGTCGAAGTGGCCCGCACCGGCGTCGCGGCCCTGCTTCGCGGCGAGTAAATTATTCCCCACCCTGTCAACAAATCGAAACAGGGTGGGGAAATCCGGCTTACCAAGCCAAGCCATTTTCCGAATTTTTCACTGTGACTGTTCACCGTGCAAAAAGCCCGAAAAGATCACGCAAAATAAAATATAGCCTATTGCGTTTATGGCAATCAACGTTAGCCTCAGAGGGTAACGTGGCGATGGGATGCGCCCGTTTAGTTTATCTGTACGATTTTTCTACGTAGTGGCGGCCTGGAGGTCGAATGCACAGCGTATTAGAAAACAAGTCGTGAGAACCTGGGACGCCTATGACCGAAGACATCCGTAACCCGGACGAATTGCGCAAAATGTTCGGCGCCAATCTCAGGCGTCTTGCGCGGCAATATACTTCGATATCCGAGCTTTGCCGGCAACTTGGCATCAACCGCACGCAGTTCAACCGATATCTGGGTGGTGAGAGCTTTCCCCGGCCGGACGTGTTGGACCGAATCTGCCGTTTTTTTGAGGTCGATGCGCGTATTCTGCTGCGTCCACTGGACGAGATCGACCGCCTGCCTACGCACCCTGCGGCCTCGGCTCTGACCGACTTTCTGGGCTCTGGTCCGACAACACTGACCGAGAGCCTGTTTCCAGCCGGGTTCTATTATGCCACCGAAACCGAATTGGATGACACGCGGCCATCACGGCATAGGTTGTTTCACGCACGCCGCTTGCCGCAGTGCACGCTGGTGCGCGGATACGAGCCGCGCCCCGGAATGCCCGGAGCCACCCCAATTGATCGCGAAGTTCAGGGGATTGCCGCCTGCGCCGGGCGGCAGATCTATATCCTGATGTCCAGCCGGGAATCGCAAAACAGCCGGATTTATCTGGTAACGCGCGGATCGGACGAAAACTCGGACCGCTGGCGCGGGGTTGCGATCTGCCTGTCGAAAACCACTGCCAGCGCAACAACGATGCGCCGGATCCTGTTGCGCCATCTGGGCGAGAACCCTTCGGCAATACTCGCAGCAGCGCGCACCGCACGCCGTTCGGAACACCCTGTTCCGCAAGCCGTGGGTTGAACTACCCCGCGCTTTCGTTCGATGCCTGAGTGATCTGCCGGTACAGGTGCCAGCTTGCATGCCCAAGCAGTGGCAACACAATTAGCAAGCCCAGAAACCAGGGGATCATAGCCACGAAAGTAAGGATCGCGATAAACGCGCCCCAAACCAGCATCACGCCCAGATGATCACGAACATAGGCGAAGCTGGAGATCATAGCGGTCACGAAGTCCAGCTCACGGTCCAGCAGCATCGGGATCGAAAGTACGGTGATCATATACAGGATCGTCGCGAACACCGCGCCCACGGCGGTTCCCACGGCCAGCATCGTCAACCCGTTGGCCGTAAAATACACCTCCATCGAGGTCGAGACATTGGTCATGGTCGAAAGCCCCATGAACAGGGCAAATATCATATGGCCCAGAAAGAACCAGAACAAAAACATCACCACGATGATTGCGCAGATGGAAGGCAACTGACGCCGCCCCTGCTGTACGACAACACCAAAGATCGAGCCGAAATCCAAAGGTTCGCCCTGCTCCAGCCGGTGAGACACCTCATACATTCCCACTGCCGCAAACGGCCCCAGCAGAGGGAAACCGATGGCAGCGAGTACCAACCAGTATGAGGTTCCGGTCTTCACCGTAACCCAAGCGATCGCCCATCCGGCCACAACATAGAAACCGGCGAATAACAAGCCGAAGACAGGCGCGCGCCGGAAATCAACCCAGGCCCTGCGCAGCGCTTCGCGCAGCATCTCCATGTTAACCGGTCCCATGTCCGGTACGCCGAAAGGTTTATCCATAGTGTCTCTCCTCCCTTGCCGGCCGTGAAATCAGGCCGGTCGTTTTTGTGGCCACCCCGTAGCGGCATGATAAGCTGCGCCGATAGACAGGATACGAGTGTCCGATCCCATCGGGCCAAAGACCTGCATCCCCATCGGCAACCCCTCGGCCCCGAAGCCGACCGGAACCGACAGGCATGGCAGTCCGATCAGACTGACCGGTACCATGACCTCCATCCACCGATGATAGGTATCCATCGCTGTTCCGGCGATCTCTGTCGGGTACGGCGTTTCGATCTCGAACGGCCAGACCTGTACAGACGGCAAGATCAGGGCGTCATAGTCCTGAAACAGCGTGGCCGCGCACCGGAACCATTCTGACCGCGCGACGCTGGCCTCATGCACCTGCATGGCAGTCAGAGCCAGCCCCCGGTCCAGCTCCCATTGTGCTGTGTCCTTCAAAGCCGTCCGCTGGCCGGTCAGTGGCGCTAGACCGGCGGCCACGCTCCACGCGCGCAACGTGACCCAGCTGTCCCAAATCCGGTCGGCCGCAAAAGGTGCTGCAACCGGAACAACTTCGGCCCCAAGTTGCGTAAACTCATCCAGCGCGCCGCGACACAATTCGCGAATGCCGTCCTGAAACGGATAGATCCCACCCCAATCGTCCAGCCAGCCGATCCGCAAGCCACGCATATCAGCGGCCTGAACCGGCGACACCGTCGGGCTGGCCGCTCCATAAGGCTGCCGTGGATCCGGCCCCGAGATCACGTCCAGCAACACACCCAGATCCTCGGGGCTGCGCGCCATGGGGCCAAGCGTAGACAGTTGATGCAGATACCCGTCGCCCAAAGGTTCGGACGGCACTCTCCCCCAACTGGGCCGGAACCCGTAGACATTGTTCCACGCGGCAGGGTTGCGCAGACTGCCCATCATGTCGGACCCGTCCGCCAGAGCAACCATCCCAGTCGCCAACGCCACGGCCGCACCACCCGACGACCCGCCGCTTGTCCGCGTAGGGTCATACGGGTTGCGCGTGGCCCCATAGACCGGATTGTAGGTATGAGACCCCAGCCCGAATTCCGGTACATTGGTCTTGCCAATCAGGATCGCCCCCGCTGCCCGCATCCGAGCGGCAATCAAATCGTCCCGCTCGGGCACATGATCCCGAAAAATCGGTGAACCCTGAGAGGACACGATCCCGACAACATTGACCAGATCCTTGACCGCTATCGGCAGCCCATGCAGCGGTCCGCGGTTCGGCCCGGCATCCAGCGCACGTGCCTCGGCCAGTAGCTCATCCGGATCGCGCAAGGCCACAATTGCGTTTGCCGATCCGTTGAAAGTGGCGATCCGGTCCAAAGTCGCCCGCATAACCTCGACTGCCGACAACCGCCCTTCGGCGATTGTGTTCAACAGGTCGATTGCAGTTGTTTGGCTCAGATCCATCCCGGGCTCATCCCTCCTCGGAGATCAGCCTAGCCGGGGCATCTCTTCATTTAAACCCACTGTTTAAATGTATCTTTTTCGGTTCCGCATAAATCCGGAATCCGCTTCATTTTGCGCTAAATACTCCGTGGGAGGTGCCGTCGGCGCAGATAGGGCAGAATCCCTTGCCTACCTTAGTCGCCCTGCGCCTCGGACCGGCTTTTGCCCGCCACATTCAACGCCAGCGTCGCCGCCATGAATCCATCGAGATCACCATCCAGCACCCCTTTGGTATCCGAGGTCTCATGGTTGGTGCGCAAATCTTTGACCATCTGATAGGGCTGCAACACGTAGGAACGGATCTGGTTACCCCAGCCCGCATCGCCCTTGGCCTCATGCGCGGCGTTGATGTCGGCGTTCCGGCGGTCCAGCTCTTGCTGATACAGGCGCGACTTCAGAGCCTTCATCGCAATATCCCTGTTCTGGTGCTGCGATTTCTCGGAACTCGTCACCACAATCCCGGTCGGAATGTGCGTGATCCGCACCGCCGAGTCCGTTGTGTTCACGTGCTGACCACCCGCGCCCGAGGATCGATAAGTGTCGATACGAATATCAGACGGGTTCACTTCAATCTCGATATTGTCATCGACCACCGGATAGACCCAGACCGAGCTGAACGAGGTATGGCGCTTGGCCGCCGAGTCATACGGCGATATCCGCACCAGCCGGTGCACACCGCTTTCCGACTTCAGCCAGCCATAGGCGTTATGGCCGGAAATTTTGTAGGCGGCGGATTTGATCCCCGCCTCTTCCCCCGCGGTTTCGGACTGCAACTCGACCGTGTAGCCCTTCTTCTCGGCCCAGCGGACATACATCCGCGCCAGCATCGAGGCCCAGTCGCAGCTTTCCGTGCCACCGGCACCCGAGTTGATCTCGAGGAAGGTGTCATTGCCGTCCGCCTCGCCGTCCAGCAGCGCCTCAAGCTCTTTCTTGGCGGCCTTGGCCTTCAGTTTCTTGATTGCGTCTTCGGCATCGGTAACAACCTCTTCGTCCTCTTCCATCTCACCCAGTTCGATCAGCTCGATATTGTCGCTCAGATCGGTCTTGATGGACTCGTAGGTCTCAATGGCGTCTACCAGCAGCTGACGCTCGCGCATCAGTTTCTGCGCGTTTTCGGGATTGTCCCACAGGTTGGGGTCCTCAACCCGCGCATTGAATTCCTCAAGGCGATGAGGGGCGGTTTCATAGTCCATACGCTGCGCCAGCAGCTCCAGCGACTTTTCAATTTCCGCCACGGTGTTCTGGGTTTCGGCGCGCATGGTCTTGTCCCAACTTGCTCAATCAGGCCTGCGTGATAGCAAGAGGTTCGGGGCACCACAAGACAGCTGAGGCGCGAATGACCCTTGTACCGCTCGAGTTTCCTGAAAGTTGGCGGCTGACCATCATTGAACCGGTCGCTGACACCGGCTTGGCAAAGGTGTGGAAGGCTAAGATGCCCGACGGAACGCCGGTTGCACTGAAACTGTATCACAAATCGGATCGCGGGAATGAAGCACCGGGCGCGCGACTTTTAGCCCGCTGGCAGGGTTATGGCGCCGTGTCGATAATTGCAGAGCAAGGGAAGGCCGTTCTGATGGAGTGGCTTGATGGCCCTTCACTGGGCGATATCGCGCGCGGCGGCAGCCCGGGCAAAGCTAGTGAATTGCTGGCAGAGGTCGCGCAAAGCCTGCACGCCAAGCCACAGGTTGAACCAACGGGCCTAATGGACCTTAGCGCTGTTTTCGCCTCTTTGTTCAATTGCGGATTTTCGCAGGATTGTCCTGAAACACTTAAGCGTGACATGGTCCAGGCGATCAGTACCGCGCGATTTCTTCTGGACACACAGAACGGGCCGGCTCCCTTACACGGTGATTTGCATCATGACAACGTTATCCAAACCTCGGATGGGCTGCGGGTTATCGACGCCAAAGGATACTACGGCGATCCGGCTTTCGAATTGGCCAATGCACTTCGCCACCCAAAAGGCCTGCCCCATCTTGTACGGCAACCTGAGCAATTGAACCGCTGCGTCGCGCTTTATTCGGCGGCTATGGATGTGCGGTCGAAACGCCTTCTGCAATGGGCCGCTGCGAAATGTGCGCTGTCCATCGTTTGGCGGTCTAATGGAGAGATAGTGCAGGACCCCGAGGCGGACCTGCTCAACCAGTTTCTAAGAGCGGCCGATCAGTAAAGACCGCCGCCCTGAAGATCGCCCTGGCTGGCGTTGGGGCCGACAGTGATCGTGTTCCCGGTCGACGTAGTGACCTGACGACCTGAGCTGGCTTCTTCGAACAGAGGCAGGTCAGACCCCATCGCAAAGCCACCGTCATAGACGCGGTCGATAAAGCCATCGACACCATCGCGGAAGTATTCAGCTACGACATAGTCACCTGTCGCATCCTCGGGCAGGCGCGCACCGCTGAAACGGTCGATTTTTATGAAATGCCCACCGGGTGGCACTTCGAACGGGCCGCCGCCATACTTTTCAACAGCTTTCTCCATGAAGCTCTGGAAAACGGGACCACACATGGTGCCCCCATATGCCCCCCGCCCCATCGGACGCGGACGGTCATAGCCGATATAGCAGCCTGCCACGATGTTCGAGGTGAAGCCGATAAACCACGCGTCCTTGGATTCGTTGGTTGTGCCAGTCTTACCTGCGGTCGGCACCGGCAGGTTCACTACGCGCGACGCAGTACCACGATCCACAACGCCCTTCATCATCGACGTCAGCTGATATGCGGTAATCGCGTCCATGACCTGCGAGCGGTTGGTCTCGATGGTCGGAGATTCATCCGGCTCAAGCCAGGCTGAATTACAGTCCAAACACTGACGGTCATCGTGGCGATAGATCGTCTTACCAAAGCGGTCTTGGATACGGTCAACCAGAGTGGGTTCAACCCGCTCACCGCCATTGGCGAACATCGCATAAGCTGCAACCATTTTGTATAGCGTCGTCTCTTCAGACCCCAACGAGTTCGCAAGGAACGCGCCCATGCGGTCGTAAACGCCGAACCGTTCCGCATAGCCTGCCACCACCGGCATCGTGACCTCTTGGGCGAGGCGGATAGTCATCAGGTTCCGAGACTGTTCGATCCCTGTGCGTAGCGGCGTCGGACCATAGAATTTGTTTGTAGAGTTTTTGGGACGCCACAAGCCCTGCGGCGTATTCACCTCAATCGGTGCGTCCACAACAATGGTGGCGGGGCTGTACCCACTATCCAACGCGGCCGCATAGACGAAGGGCTTAAAGCTCGAACCCGGCTGGCGCTGTGCCTGCGTGGCCCGGTTGAACACCGAATCCTGATACGAGAACCCGCCCTGCATTGCCAGAACACGGCCCGAATTCACGTCCATCGCTACAAAACCGCCCTGCACCTCGGGCACCTGACGGGCGGACCATTGGCCCTCTTCGCCTTCTATGACCAGAATGACGTCGCCGCGTTTGAAGTTGCCGGCGAAATCGCCCTGCATCCATTTGATATCCGAACGCGGAACGATTCCCTCTGCTGGGCCGTTTTCAATGCCCACGGTCAGTGACTGTTCGGCCACGTTCAAAACCACCGCCGGGTACCACTGCGTCGGCAGCACCACGTCGCGCGGGATTTCCATGATCGACAACGCGTCGCGCCACTGGGCCTCATCAGCCAGTTTTTCCTCAGGGATCACCTCCCCCGTACCGCGCCATTTGCCGCGCGACCGGTCGTATTTCTGCAAGGCGGTGCGCAGAGCTTCGGCTGCCTCAACCTGCATTTCCTCATCAACCGAGGCGCGGACAGTGAAGCCGCCGGTAAAGAACTCACCCTCACCGAAGTCTTCGCTCAGCTGGCGGCGAATTTCGTCGGTGAAGTAATCACGCGGCGGCAGCGCGGTGCGGAAGCTCTCAAAGTCACCGTTCTGGACCGAGCGCAGAGGCATATTCACCTCGGCGTCATAGGTCGCCTGATCGATATAGCCGTTCTGTCGCATCTCGCGCAGCACATAGTTGCGGCGGTTCAGCAGGCGTTCTTTTTGCCGGACCGGGTGGTAGTCCGACGGTGCCTTGGGCATCGCGGCCAAGGTCGCGGCCTCATGCGGTTCCAGTTCCTGCAGTGTCTTGTTGAAATAGGTCTGGGCGGCGGCGGTCACGCCGTATGAATTCTGACCCAGAAAGATCTCGTTCATATACAGCTCGAGGATCTGTTCCTTGTTCAGCGTATCCTCAAGCCTAGTGGCAAGGATGATCTCTTTGATCTTACGCTCGGCCCGACGGTCCCCGGACAGCAGGAAGTTCTTCATCACCTGCTGCGTGATGGTCGAAGCACCGCGCACGTTCTCACCCTTGGATTTCACCGCCTCGACCCCGGCGGCGATGATACCGCGCGGGTCATAGCCCTGGTGGGTGTAGAAGTTCTTATCTTCCGCTGAGATAAAGGCCTGTTTCACCAGATCGGGAATCTCCTCAGACGGCGTGAACAGGCGGCGTTCCTGTGCGAATTCGTCGATGAGCTGGCCTTCGCCCGAGTAAATTCGGCTGATCGTCGGCGGCTTGTACTGCGCCAAAGACTCATGGCTGGGCAGGTCGCGGCCGTACATCCAGAAGATCGCGCCAACGACCAGCGCGGCCATAAAGATACCCAAGGTGACGAGGCTGAAAATCGCCCCGAAAACGGAAAGAATGAAACGGATCACGTTGCTGCCTTTTACTCGCGCTGCCGCCTATATAGGGATGGCCCGGCGCCGGGTCAAAACACGATGGCCAATATTAGCCGGTTTGTGCCGCAGGGTCACTGGCCAATCAGAGACCGTTTGACCAGATCATCCTGCCGCCATTGGTTCAACCCGTTCAGGATACCGACTGCCATACCTTTGCGCCATTCAGGATTTTGTATGTTTTTCAGGTCTCTGGGGCTGGACAGAAATCCAAGCTCGATCAGAACAGACGGAATATCCGCAGCCTTAAGAACCGAAAAAGAAGCCGAGCGGATCGGGCGGCTATTCATGGGTCCGCCCTGTTGTGCCATTCCATCTGCCAGCGACACCGCCAACGCGTTCGTGCGCGGTTTTGTTTCTTGTCTCGCGATGTCCAGCAAGATGTCAGTCACCTGATCGTCTGCGCCGTTCAGATCAACACCCGAGATCAAGTCGCCCCGATCATGGCGCTCGGCCAGCTTTTGGCTCGCCACGTCCGAGGCTTCTTCAGACAAAGTATACACCGCAGCCCCATGCGCGCGCCCTTCTAACAGGATGTCCGCGTGCAAGGAAATAAACACATCTGCCCCCGCCCGATGCGCCAGAGCGATGCGACGTTCAAGGCTGACAAAATGGTCATCCACACGCGTCAACACCACGTGATAACCCTCTGCACGCAATAGCGTTTCTCGCAGTTCGCGTGCGAAGGTCAACATCAGGGTTTTCTCATTCGTGCCGCCAGCCTCGGCCCCCGGATCAATACCGCCATGACCGGGGTCCAGCATCACCACCAAGGGGCGCGTGCCATCGCGGCCGGGCTTGACTGGTGTCACCGCCGGTTCCGGCAGGTCCCAGCCCGGTTGGCGCGGCGCACCGGCACCAGCGGCGAAACTGTCGAAATCGGTACCGCGCAGGCTTAACGCCAGATGCGCAGCCCCTGTGTTCTCATCCACCCTCAGGTCCGCGGTATCGACGGCCAGAGGCGCGCCAAGCTCCAGCACCATGCGCGACCAGCCCGGAACATAGGCTCCGAACTGCACAGCGCTGATCCGGTCAGTCTGCAGGAAGGTCTCTGTTTCCAGTCCGGTCCAATCGACCTCCTGAAAATCCAGTACCATGCGATAAGGATCACGCAGAGTGAAGACCCGGTACGGCACTCCCTGGCTGAGGCCAAGTTCAACCCGTACGCCCGCGCGGCCGTCATCGGCGATGCGGCTATCCTCTGGCAGAACGCGGGCAAGCGCGTTGAAGTCCTGCGCGTACGCAGCACAAGTCAGCGCCCAGATCAGCGCGATGGCGTAGAAAATCCTGCTCATGGCCTCAAGTTTTCCCGAGATCGTTTGACCGCCAGCCTACCCGACCCGCTTGGTTTTGTGAACGCCCTAGGCCTGCTCGGTGATCGCACCGCGTTCGGCCATGAAACGGCGCAGCCGCAGCAGGCCTTCCTCGATATCCTCTGACGACCGCGCGTAAGAGAACCGCAGAGTATGGTGCCCGCGCGCAAGGTCGAAATCCAACCCCGGCGTGACAGCGACCCCGGCCTTGTCCAGAATCTCAGCCGCAAAAGCGCGGCTGTCATCAGTCAGGTCGGACACATCCGCATAGACATAAAAGGCCCCATCGGGCGGCGCGATATTGGTGAACCCGGCTTTGGGCAGCCCGTCCAGCATCAGAGCGCGGTTGCGGCGATAGACGTCCAGATTACCCTGCAACTCTTCCTCGCAATCCATTGCCGCCAGCGCAGCTACTTGGCTGGCATGAGGGGCGCAGATGAACATGTTCTGCGCAATTCGCTCGACCACGCGCACCTGATCTTCAGGGACGACCATCCAGCCGACGCGCCAGCCGGTCATCGAGAAGTACTTCGAGAACGAGTTGATCACATAGCACTCATCCGTCAGTTCCAGTGCGGTGACAGCTTTGGCCTCATATTCCAGACCGTGGTAAATCTCATCACTGATGAACGAGGCGCCCTGCCCGTGCGCAGCCTCGATCAACGACCCCATGGCGGCGTGGTTCAGCATGGTGCCGGTAGGATTGGCAGGGGATGCCACCATCAGCCCCTGTAGGTCCAGCCCGGCGCAATCCGCAGGCACCGGCTGCAAGCGGTTTTCCGGCGCGGTGGGCAGGTCGACCGGCACCAGACCCAGCGCCTTAAGTATCTGCCGATACGACGGATAGCCCGGCGCACCGATGCCCACCCGATCTCCGCTGTCGAACAAAGCTGTGAAGGTCAGCAGAAACCCGCCGGACGAGCCCGGCGTGATCACCACGCGGTCGGGATTCAGATCGACATTGTACCACTCACCATACAATCGTGCGATCCGTTGACGCAGTGCGGGCAAACCCAAAGCGACCGTGTAGCCAAGTGGGGCTTGCTCCATCGCTTTTGCCAGCGCGGCAGTAGCCCCTTTAGGTGCACCGGTTCCGGGCTGTCCGACCTCCATATGGATGATGTGGCGCCCGGCCTCTTCAGCCTTGCGCGCAGCCTCCATCACATCCATCACGATGAAGGGATCGACCCCGGATCGGGTTGAGTTTCTCATGCCCATCTCCCATGTTGCAGCCATGGCTTTTGAACGCTTATCCAGGGTGGCGTCAATCCCGACCCTGTTGCTGGTTACGGCGACATGGATGGCAAGTGCTGTGCCATCAACCGCGCAAAGCCTGATCCGGGACCCCGATATCGAACACGGGCTGCGTGAACTGGCCTTTCCCGTTCTGCGTGCCGCCGGATTGAACACCAACCGGGTCCGGATATTGGTGGTCAATGACAGTACGTTTAATGCCTTTGTGATCGACTACGGTGCGATCTATGTGAACTACGGGCTGATTCTGACGGTTGAGAGCCCCGAGATGCTGCAGGCCGTCATCGCCCACGAAGCCGCCCATATCGCCAACGGCCATCTGGCGCGGAGGGTGGAAAACCTGCGCGCGGCTCAGCGAAATGCGGGGTTTGGCACTGCACTCGCCCTAATTGTAGCAGCAGCAGGCGGTGGCGAGGCTGCGGCGGGCATTGCGGCAGGCACCCAAAGTTCCGCACTGCGCAGTTTTCTGGGGCATACACGGGCCGAGGAATCCTCAGCCGACCGAAGCGCTGCCAGCTATCTTAGATGGGCCGGTATTTCGCCCAGCGGCATGGTCGCACTGCACCGAAAATTCGCAGGGCAGGAATTGTTGAGCACTGTGAATCAAGACCCTTACATGCGGTCTCACCCAACCAGCCGAGACCGCTTGCGCGCCGCTGAGCAATTTTTGGAACAATTCGGAGACAAGGCGAAACCGAACCCGGAAGCAGATTATTGGTTTGCTAGGGTGAAAGGGAAGTTATCGGCTTTCCTGCGGTCACCGGGCTGGACGCTACGCCGGGCCAAAGAAGAAAGCGCGCAGGATATCCGCCTGATGCGCGAAGCTGCAGCCCATCACCAAAACCGCGATCTGGCCAAGGCCCGCGCTGCGATAGACGCTGCGCTGGCCATTCGTCCCGACGATCCGTTCTACTATGAACTCAAAGGCCAGATTTTGCTGGAAAATCAACAAGTGCCTGAGGCGGTTTTAGCCTATCGTCAAGCAGTCGATATGGCACCGAATGACGCCCTAATTCTTGCTGGCTACGGTCGGTCCCTTCTCGTTCAGGGGCAGACGAAGAACGCCCTGCAAGTGCTTGAAAAAGCAAGACAGAGAGACTACCGAAACGCCCGCCTGATGCAAGACCTCGGGGTGGCATACGCGAAAGTCGGGAACAATGGCATGGCCTCGGCTGTGACCGCAGAACGATATGCTTTGCAGGGTCGGTTGGCCGATGCAGGCATCCACGCAAAACGCGCTGTCAGGCAACTGCCCGAAGGGTCACCGGGTTGGCAACGGGCACAGGATGTGCTGATTGCCTCGGAGCGCGCTCAAAAAGCAAAAAGGAAACGGAAATGATCCTCAGACATGCAGCCCCAGCCCTTCTGGGGCTTTCCATGATCACTGGCCCGGCTCAGGCGCTGGACCTGAACGCGCTCAGCGATGCCGAGAAGGCAAAATTTGGCGCACAAGTACGCGAATACCTTCTGGAAAACCCCGAGGTTATCATCGAGGCCATCGATATCCTCGAACAACGCAACGCTGCTGCCGAAGCCGCAGCAGACAAGGATTTGGTTCAGGCCAACGCTGATGAGTTGTTCAATGACGGTTACAGCTGGGTCGGCGGCAATCCGGAAGGTGACATCACTTTGGTCGAGTTCATGGACTACCGCTGTGGCTACTGCCGCCGCGCCGTGCCCGAAGTGGCCAGCCTGTTGGCGTCGGACGGAAATATCCGACTGGTGATCAAAGAGCTTCCTATTCTGGGCGAAGCCTCGGTTATGTCCGCGCGCTTTGCTGTCGCCACCAAACAGGTCGCCGGTGACAACGCATACAAGCAAGTTCACGATGCGTTGCTGGAATTTAGCGGAGAACCGACCGAAGTCACCCTGCGCCGCATCTCGGATGGTCTGGGCCTGGACAGCGACGCTATCATCACTGCGATGGACAGCGATGAAGTGACCGCCGAGATCGCTCAGACCCGCGAATTGGCACAACGGATGAAAATCTCCGGAACGCCGTCTTTCGTGCTGGGTACCGAAATGCTGCGCGGCTTCCTGCCCGCCGCACAAATGCAGCAAATTGCGGATGGCGTGCGCGCCGAGCAAGGCTGAGCACTCGGGGCGGCCGAGCCGCCCCACACCTCACATCTGCTTTTCAACTTTAACCAACGTATTCGAATTGCCCAAAGGCATTGTGCCTGTAAAATCCTTCGAATTCATTTTTACAACCCCGTCCAGACAGACCATAAACAAACTTCTCAATAGCAGTGTATTTCGCTAAGAATTCTACCAAAGCGCGATTTTCTGAACCAATTTAAAGCAGCTATAAAATGAAGAAAAAGGGTGTTTTCCTTTACCGCGTGACGGCAGTATGGGCCTTACTGACGGCCGCAACTGGACTGTATTTTCTGTTTTCCAGCACGAGACCAACAGCTGATGTCGTAGCTTACTACAAAAACAGTCCAGGCACTGTCCAAGTTAAAAGCTGGGCCCCCGGCGATGCGCGACTCCTCAACATTAAAGGTAGGCCGGTTTTAATATGGCGCCGTAACCTTGCAGAGATGGCGACAGCCATGCATCAATTCGACCCTAGTATCGCTTTGGAAGAATGGTCAGAGGTTTTGAGCAACGACGCGCTTGAGCAGGAACTTGGTCCTGAACGCTTTGCGCGCCTTGTGTGGTTCGTCGTCAGCCCGATAAGCACTGCGGGGCTTGGGTGCATTGTGCACACAAAGGCCGGAGACTTCGATGGATACTTCGATCCGTGCCGAGGTGCGCATTACGATATGTGGGGCCGTTCCCGAAAAGGCCCAACCAACGAAAATTTGAAGGTGCCACCTTATAAGATTGACGAACAAGGGCAAATTATTGTCATTGATGTATCAAGACTGCCATCGCCGAGATAGGTGAGCCCCCCACCCTACTCAGCAGCTTCCGCCGCCGCATCCAGTTCAGCAGCCTTCTTCTCAACCTCTTCGACGATGTGGTCGATCATCTGATCGTTGGACATTTTGTGGCTGGCCTTGCCCGCCAGATAGACCATGCCCGAACCGGCACCACCGCCGGTAAAGCCGACATCGGTCATCAGTGCCTCACCCGGTCCGTTCACGACGCAGCCGATGATCGACAGGCTCATCGGCGTCTTGATATGCTCAAGCCGTTGTTCCAGTGCCTCGACTGTCTTGATCACGTCGAAACCCTGCCGCGCGCAGGACGGGCATGAGATGATGTTCACGCCGCGATGGCGCAGGCCCAGAGATTTCAGGATCTCATAGCCGACTTTGACCTCTTCAACTGGGTCGGCGGACAGGCTGACGCGGATCGTGTCACCTATCCCCATCCACAATAGGTTACCCAGACCAATGGCCGACTTGATGGTGCCGGACACCAACCCACCGGCCTCGGTAATACCCAGATGGATGGGTGCATCGGTGGCTTCAGCAATGCCCTGATAGGCGGCAGCGGACAGGAACACGTCGCTGGCCTTCACGCTGATCTTGAAGTTGTGAAAGTCGTTGTCTTCCAAAATGCGGATATGTTCCAACCCGCTTTCGACCATCGCCTCGGGGCACGGCTCGCCGTATTTCTCAAGCAGGTGCTTTTCCAGACTGCCCGCATTCACCCCAATCCGGATCGAGCAATCGTGGTCGCGCGCGGCCTTGATTACCTCTTTGACGCGCTTTTCGTCACCGATATTGCCGGGGTTGATGCGCAGACAGGCGGCGCCAGCCTCGGCGGCCTCGATCCCGCGTTTGTAGTGGAAATGTATGTCGGCCACGATCGGCACCGGGCTTTCGCGGACGATCTCTTTCAAGGCTTTGGACGATGCCTCATCCGGGACAGAAACCCGCACGATATCCGCCCCCGCCTCAGACGCCGCCTGAACCTGTGCAACGGTCGCCGCCACATCGGTCGTCAGAGTATTCGTCATAGTCTGGACCGCAATCGGGGCATCACCTCCGACAGCAACATTCCCGACCATGACCTGACGGGATTTGCGGCGATAAATATTGCGCCACGGACGAACGTGATTGAGCGACATGGGGACGGGTCCAAGACAGCCTGAGTTGGGTCTTTAAATAGTCCGCCTAAAGGGGCACCGCAATGGCTAGATCACTCGGCGGTGTCTTCGGTGCCCTGCGCCTGAAACTCAGCTACCAACTGCGTGATTGTGCTGTTCTGATCGGCCGGAAGATCTGCAACGGTATAGCTCTCGGCAACCGCGTCCTTGGACAGAACCACGCCTTTGGCGACAGTCCCCGGCGCGCCGGCTGGCCCATAATGCTCGCCATTCATCGAGAAGAACACGGATCCAGACGCGCCCGCGCGCAACAGCGGTGGTTCTTCGGTCAGGGGGACCTCGAAAACACTGCCCTGTTCGACCGT
The DNA here is from genome assembly GCF_056536985.1 of Ruegeria sp. CH8. Lineage (NCBI taxonomy): Bacteria > Pseudomonadati > Pseudomonadota > Alphaproteobacteria > Rhodobacterales > Roseobacteraceae > Ruegeria > Ruegeria sp. CH8. The sequence goes on from NZ_JBQFQR010000007.1 coordinate 213,848, forward strand.
GCCCAAAGTACCCTCGAAAATCACGCTGCCATCGGCAGAAGTGACCCGCATCCAAGCCGGATTGACCGCAACGATCTTGAGCCTTGTGTCAATCTGCTCGACGACCTGAGGCAAGGTGTCTGGACGTTCAACGGTGTGAACTTCGGCCACTTCAACCTTGGGTAGTTCCTGCGGCTGGAAGGCACCAACCGTGCGCGGATCAAGCGTGGAAATCGGTGCGTCGCGCGCGACCAGAACCGGAACATCCAGGGCCTGAGGGCGATACAGACGGTCCAGCGCCTCGACGCTGGGGGTATCAGCAACGACATCTTCGGTCGCGGCAGTTCCAGCTACATCCAGCGGATCAAGGTCGGACAGCACCACAGGGGCTTGCTCAACCGGGCTGACCTGCACCTGCTGGATCTTGTTCAGAACCGACCAACCGCCATAGCCGATGCCGCAGATAACGGCCACCAGAACCAGAGACGATCCAATAGCTCGCGGCTCAATCTGGCTGACAAGGGATTCCCTGCCGGGAGTGAAAGGCGTGTTGGGCGAGATGAAGGGATCGCGGCCCATTGGCCCCCGTGCAGGCAGGCCACCGGCAGGCTTGCGGACAACTGACGCCTCAGCCGACATGCCATGCGCAACTTCGAACCCGCTTTCCTTGCAGAAAGCTGCAAAGGTTTCGTCCGGGTTCATCCCAAGATAACGGGCATAAGAACGCACATACCCGGCGATGAAGCCGGGTGTGTCGAACGCTTCGGGATTGGCGTCTTCGATAGCAGCAATGTAGTTGGCCTTAATCCGCAATTCCCGCTGCACATCCAGAAGAGACTTGCCCATGGTGGCGCGTTCACCGCGCATCATGTCGCCAAGCCGTACCTCGTAATCGTCATAGCCCTTTGGCCTGACGTCGGTATCTTCTTCGGAATCGCGCTGAGATCTGCGCCCAATCATCCCTGCTGCCCCATTCTGCCTGCGCGCGTTTCGCGCTAACGGCGAATCATCCCATTAACGATTCGTCCGTTGATTTTGTTAGCCTAAGCTTAACACGCAGCAAACACGTTGCACACTTTGCTGTGAGGTTATCCGGCAAGTTCGGCGCGATTTAGCGCACAATGTGACCAAAGTTCGTCCATAGCCACCACCAAACGGTTCATTTCGTCCGGTCCATGCACAGGCGACGGGGTAAAGCGCAGGCGCTCGGTTCCGCGGGGAACGGTCGGGAAATTGATCGGCTGGACGTAAATACCGAAATCATCCAGCAGCCGATCGCTGAGGATTTTCGTGTGTACCGGATTGCCCACGATCACCGGCACAATATGGCTGCCATGATCGATCAGCGGCAGGCCCAACCCCTTAAGCCGCAGCTTGAGGATTTTGGCTTGCGTCTGGTGCTGCTCGCGCAGCTCAGGCGCGGTCTTGAGATGGGCAACAGACGCCGCCGCCCCTGCAGCAACCGCAGGCGGCAGCGAGGTGGTAAAGATGAAGCCCGGCGCGTAAGAGCGCACGGCGTCACACATTTTCTCACTGGCCGCGATATAGCCGCCCATCACGCCATAAGCCTTGGCAAGCGTGCCGTTGATGATGTCGATGCGATGCGCAAGACGATCACGTTCGGTCACGCCACCTCCGCGCGGGCCGTACATGCCAACGGCGTGGACCTCGTCGATATAGGTCAGAGCGCCGAATTCGTCTGCCAGATCGCAAATCGCCTTGATAGGGCCGAAGTCTCCATCCATCGAATAGACGGATTCAAACGCGATCAACTTGGGTGCTTTGGGATCGTCCGCCTCCAGCAACTCACGCAGGTGCTCAACGTCGTTGTGACGGAAAATACGCTTGGCCCCGCCGTTGCGGCGCACGCCTTCGATCATCGAGGCGTGGTTCAGCGCGTCAGAATAAATGATCAATCCGGGGAACAGTTTCGGCAACGTGCTCAGCGTCGCGTCATTGGCGATATAGGCGCTGGTGAACAGCAGCGCGGCCTCTTTGCCGTGCAGATCCGCCAGTTCAGCCTCAAGTTGTTTGTGATAGACCGTGGTGCCCGAGATGTTACGCGTCCCGCCCGATCCTGCACCGGCTGCGTCAACTGCATCATGCATCGCGTTCAGAACAACGGGGTTTTGCCCCATGCCCAAATAGTCGTTGCCACACCATACGGTGATGTTCTGCTGCGACCCGTCCGGGCGTGTTCGCACCGCATGTGGAAAATGGCCATTCCGGCGTTCGATATCGATGAAAGTCCGGTAGCGTCCTTCATCATGCAGCCTGGCAATCGCTGTATCGAGCTGAGCAGTATAGTCCACCGGTGTCTCCTTACGTGCCCGACCAGAGCTTTGAACGGCCGGACGTTATTTCTGACGCGTGGGCCGGACGAATCCAGATTTGCGCCGATGCGTTCCCTTGTGCCCATCACGTATAAACGACATTGGGATCACATATTTGATTTGCATCAAATATCCCGTCCCACTCGTTCCGACAAGTAAAGTTACGGCTATAGGACGCGAGGAAACGACGCAGGCACCCGTGCTGTTTCCAATAATATACCACATTCCCGGCAAAGCACACTGGACTGCGCCGGTGGCGCTGATAGGGTTCCGGCAAATCTCAAAAAGCAGGAGACACCCATGTCGCTGGACGCTGTTCTGAACCGCATCGACACTGATCTGCAAACCTCGATCGACCGCCTGATGGAACTGCTGCGCATTCCGTCAATTTCCACCGATCCGGCCTACGACACGCAGGTGGATCAGGCCGCCGACTGGTTGGTCGCCGACCTGCAAAGCATTGGCGTTGCGGCCGAAAAGCGCGGAACACCCGGCCACCCGATGGTTGTTGGTCATGTCGGAGAAGACAGCGACGCGCCGCATGTCCTGTTCTACGGGCACTATGACGTACAACCGGTCGACCCGTTGGAGCTGTGGAACCGCGACCCGTTCGACCCGGCCATTGAAGACACCGACAACGGCCCGGTTATTCGCGGTCGTGGCTCATCCGATGATAAAGGCCAGTTGATGACCTTTGTCGAAGCCTGCAGGGCGTGGAAAGCGGTGCACGGCACCCTGCCCTGCCGCATCACCTTTTTCTTCGAAGGCGAAGAGGAATCAGGATCTCCATCTCTCGTGCCGTTCCTGCGCGAGAATGCAGCCGAGTTGAAAGCCGACCTGGCACTGGTCTGCGATACTTCGATGGTGTCGCGCGGCGTGCCGTCGATTGCCTCGCAATTGCGCGGGATGCTCAAAGACGAATTCACTATCATTGGTCCCCGCATTGACCTGCACTCGGGCCATTACGGCGGCCCCGGTCTCAACCCGCTGCGCGAACTGTCGAAGATCGTCGCCTCGTTCTATGACGACGAAACCGGGCGTGTAGCGGTCGAGGGCTTCTATGAAGGTGTCCACGAAGTCCCCTCCGACCAGTTGCGCCAATGGGAAAACTGCGGGTTCGACGAGGCTGAGTACCTGAACTCGGTCGGCTATTCTCAGCCGCACGGCGAAAAGGGCTATTCGACGCTGGAACAGCAATGGGCCCGCCCAACGCTTGAAGTCAACGGCCTGTGGGGCGGCTATAACGGCGCCGGCTCGAAAACGGTGATCCCATCGCAGGCGCATTGCAAGATCACCTGCCGCCTTGTTGGCGACATGGAGCCGGACGCACTGCGCAACAAGATCCGCAAACATGTGGAAGAGCGTCTGTCGCCGGATGCCAAGGTCGAGTGGGACAATGACCTCGACGGCGCGCCCGCCTCGGTCATGAACCTCGACCGCCCTGAATTCGAAGCCGCCCGAGGCGCGCTGTCCGATGAATGGGGGCGTGAGGCCGTTTTCACCGGTATGGGCGGATCAATCCCGGTTGTGGGCTACTTCAACACCGAACTCGGGCTGGATTCGATGCTGGTCGGCTTTGCCAATGACGACGACGCCATCCATTCACCGAACGAGAAGTACGACGTTAAAAGCTTTCACAAAGGCATCCGGTCGTGGGCTCGGATTCTGGACGCACTGACCCGTTAAACAAAAAAAGGCACCGCCGAATGGGCGGTGCCTCTGACGCTGGGGTGTTTCCCCAGATCACATATGGATGACCTTCCCGTAAGCATCCAGAACGCTTTCGTGCATCATCTCTGACAGCGTTGGATGCGGGAAGACCGTGTTCATCAGGTCTTCTTCTGTGGTCTCCAGCTGACGCCCGACCACGTACCCCTGAATCAATTCCGTCACTTCCGCGCCAATCATATGAGCGCCCAGCAATTCGCCGGTTTTGGCATCGAAAACCGTCTTGATCAGACCTTCGGGCTCGCCCAGAGCAATCGCCTTACCGTTACCGATGAAGGGGAAGCGGCCAACTTTGATGTCATAACCCAGCTCTTTGGCTTTCGCCTCAGAGTATCCGACCGAGGCCACCTGCGGCTGACAATAGGTGCAGCCTGCGATGCTTTCGGGTTTCACCGGATGCGCGTGTTTGCCTGCAATCAACTCGGCGACCATGACACCTTCGTGGCTTGCTTTGTGCGCCAGCCACGGCGCGCCTGCGATATCGCCAATCGCATAAAGACCTTCAACACCGGTTCGGCAGAATTCGTCGGTGACCACATGGGTACGATCGATTTTCACACCCAAAGCTTCCAGCCCCAGGTTCTCGACATTACCCACGATGCCTACGGCCGAGATAACTGTATCAAAGTCATGTTTCTCGACCTTGCCTTTCACTTCGATATGCGCGGTGACTTTACCCTTGGCGCGATCCAACTGCTTGACCATCGCCTTTTCCATGATGGTCATGCCCTGTTTGGTGAACGCCTTTTTAGCCAGACCGCTGATCTCGGCGTCTTCAACCGGCAGTACGCGGTCCATGACCTCGACCACGGTCGTATCCGCGCCCAGCGTGTTGTAGAAGCTGGCGAATTCGATCCCGATCGCGCCCGAACCGATAACCAGCAGTTTCTTGGGCATCCGCGGCGGTTGCAGGGCGTGTTTGTAGGTCCAGACTAGATCGCCATCGGCCTCAAGCCCCGGTAGTTCGCGCGCTCGCGCGCCGGTGGCCAGAACGATGTTCTTCGCGGCCAGTTCCTCGGTCCCTTTGTCGGTCTTGACCGAGACCTTGCCCTTGGCGGGGATTGTGGCCTCACCCATCACCACGGTGACTTTGTTTTTCTTCAGCAGGTGGCCGATACCGCCCGAAAGCTGCGCCGCAACCCCGCGCGAGCGCTTGACGACAGCGTCCAGATCATAGCCGACCTTGTCCGCCTTCAGGCCGAAATCCTTGGCGCGTTCCATCAGGTGGAACACTTCGGATGACCGCAGCAGCGCCTTTGTCGGGATACACCCCCAGTTCAGGCAGATACCGCCCAGATGTTCACGCTCAACCACGGCTGTTTTCAGGCCCAGCTGTGCGGCACGGATAGCCGCCACATAGCCGCCCGGACCGGCGCCGATTACGATCAGATCAAAAGATTGTGCAGCCATAGTTTCCTCTCGGCACAGGTCGAATGAAAATTAGTTTACCATTAAACTAATTTTTGCAACGCATCAACACACCTTCCCCGCGACAAAAGCGACGCAGGGTCAACGGCACAAGATTCTGCAGTTTTCAGCCTATACCGGGCACCTCTCAATGGCTAGAACATAGGGATCGGGTCCGCCCATTCATTCCTTATCACAAGTCATTCGAAAGGGTTGCCATGGCCAAAACGCTCAAGGATCTGCTTCTTGCTCTGCTCAACGCCACCCTCATTCTGGTGGCGCTCTGCCTGTTTCTGGGCTGGAGACTGGCATCGACCGTAGAAGACATCACCAAGGCCTTTGAAGAAAAAATTCAGGTCGTCGCGCCGCTCAAGGATGAAATTCGCGGCGTTCGGGGCGAGCTTGCCGCCCTGCGTAGCGATCTTACCAACATTCAAACAAGTGGTAACGTAACCGATATTGCCGAAAAAGTTCGGATCTCCACGGCGTTGGTAAAGCTGGATAATCTGGAAGAGAGGATGCAAAGCTCGCAAGCCCGCATCGCGGAGATCACCGAATCCCCGGACTCGCTGATCAACACCGCCATAGAAAAATCGGCCGACGTAATTGCCGACCGAATTATTGCTGTTCGGGGATGTGTGCCGTCGTCCTAGCCGGCGGCTTGCAGTTCCCGCACCGTGGCACCGTACCCGCCCATATCAACATAGGCTGCTTCGTGCACGGTCATCGGACGTTCCAGCGCCTCGTTGCGATAAGGGAACCGTCCGAACTTGCGGATAACCTCGCGATGCGCCCGCGCGTGCAACAGATTGCTTTTGTCGCCGTCGGTCATGTTTTCACACATCAGACGGACACAGCGTTCCTGATCACACAGGTTTTCCGAATGCATCAAAGGCAGGTAGAAAAACTGCCGCGCAGGTTCGTCAATCTTTAGGTCCCAGCCCTTGTCCACGGCGCATTTTGCAGCCGATAGTGCCGCACGATCTGACGAGAACGCCTTTGCGCTACCGCGGAACATGTTACGCGGAAACTGATCCATCAGGATGATGTAAGCCAGTGCTCCGCTGGGATAGGTAAGCCAAAGTGAAAACTTGCCTTCATTCGCGGCTTCCCAGGTGGTCAAAAACCGTTCGCGAATGCCTGCGTCCAAGGCATCGTCTTGTAGATACCAACCCTTGGGACCAATCTCATCTAACCAATAACTCAATACTATTTCAGGACCAACCATTGCCCTAACTCCGTCGTGTTGCCCTCCCCAGGGACGTAAGTTCATTTAAGACCGTTTTACAGATTTGTAACAGTAAAAAATTGCAACACTTGCGTCATAATCTTGTGTCTTGGGCAATATCTTGCGTTTCCTGCTCGGCTTCGGCGGCCTCGATGGCCACTTCTTGGGCAACCTCAAGCGCGACAGGCGAGGCCGTCGGATAGAACGGCGACATGGTTCCGGTCTCATCAACAGGGATCGCGGCACGCTGTGTCGTGCGATAAAGCGCGTAGGTCGCCATGATGGCGAGCAACGCGGCAATGAACAGGAAAAAGCCCGGAGGACCAAAGACGGCGTCCCCCATGAGCCAACCGGTGATCAGCGGCCCGGCAATGGCTCCGAGACCGTTGATGAACAACAGACCACCAGATGCAGCGGCCATGTCTTCGTGGTCGAGAAAGTCGTTCGCGTGGGCTATCAGCAGCGAATAAAGCGGGTTCGACATGCCGCCGATCACAAACGCCGCCCCCAGCAGGATCGGGAACGTCAACCCGAACAGCATTCCCACCACAGCAGCGCAGGCCCCTACCCCCGCAACCAGCATGATCAGGAAACGGCGATCCATGCGGTCCGACATCCAGCCCAACGGATATTGAAGGACCAAGGCGCCGATATAGAAGGCCGCGACAAAGGTCGAAATCTCGACCAGAGACAACCCCGCCCGGGCTCCGTAAACCGATGCCATGCCGAACTGAGCCGAGAACACTCCGCCCAGAAGGAACATGCCAACGCAGCCCAGTGGAGAACTTTTGTACAATTCGCGCAGGGTCATCGGCTTGGTTGTGTCAAACGCCGGAGTTGGCGAAATCGACAAAAGAATTGGGGCAAAGGAGACCGAGACCAGAATGGACGCGATTACAAAGGTGTCAAACCCGGCCGGGTCGCCCAGCACCACCAACCCTTGGGCACTGATGATACCGGTCATCTGAAAGATCATATACAGCGACAGCGCCTGACCGCGGTTTTCGTTGCTGGCGGCATTGTTCAACCAACTTTCGGCGGTGACATACACGCCGGAGAAGCAGAACCCGATGACGAAGCGGCCCAGAACCCAGATAATCGGATTGGTCATCAGCGGGTAAAGGATCATGACCGCCGAGATAAAAGAGGCCAGCGCCGCAAACACCCGCACATGTCCGACCCGTCGGATCATCTCGGGCGCAAGGCGAGACCCGCCCAGAAATCCCATGAAATAGGCCGACATGACCAAGGACATCTCAAGCGTGGAGAACCCCTCAATCTCGCCCCGGACACCCAAGATCGTACCCTGCAGGCCGTTGCCGACCATCAGAAGCCCCATACCAAGAAGAAGCGCCCATGCGCTGGAAAGGACCTGAAGCATTGGGGTCTCCGTATTATTTGCCGACCGGACTTAAGGATTCGTTCTGATATGAAAAACTGCTCTGAACGCGCTTGTCTACGACATTGCGAAGGCGCGATCCCGACATAGCGCCCCTTACGGGATCAAAAGCGACGCGTCTCCGTATGAGAAGAAGCGGTACTTCTGTTCAATTGCATGGGCATACACGTTACGCATGCGATCTTGCCCCATCAAAGCCGAAACCAGCATCAACAATGTAGATTTTGGCAGGTGAAAATTGGTCATCAGTGCGTCGGTGACGTAGAATTGGAAGCCGGGATAGATGAAAATGTCGGTGTCACCCTCCCACGGTTCAATCTGCCCCGAGCGCGCCGCACTCTCGATCAGGCGCAGCGCCGTGGTGCCTACCGGGATGATCCGCCCGCCAGCGGACTTCGTGGAACGGATTTCCTCGGCAGCAGTGGCGCTGACCCTGCCCCATTCGGCATGCATCTTATGGGTTGTGACATCCTCGACCTTGACCGGCAGGAAAGTCCCCGCGCCAACATGCAGGGTCACATGGCTGAACGTCACACCGCGCGCCTGAAGTGCCTGCATCAACGCCTCATCGAAATGGAGCGAGGCAGTGGGCGCCGCAACCGCACCCGAGTTGCGCGCCCAGATCGTTTGGTAATCGGTTTTGTCCTGCTCATCCGCCGGACGTTTGGCTGCGATGTAAGGCGGCAGCGGCATCGCACCCGCTTGTTCCAACGCGGCATCGAAGTCATCGCCCGTCAGGTTGAACCGCAAATAGGCCTGCCCGTCCTCTACCCGTTCCAGCGCGGCAGTCAGGTCAGCAGAGAACTGTATCTCTTCGCCCAGCCTGACCTTTTTAAGCGGCTTGATCAGCGCTGCCCATGTGCCATCGGCCTGCGGGTCCAGCAGGGTCGCTTCGATCGCCGCAGACACAGGACCATGTGCGCTATCGCGGTGACGACGCCCGTTCAAACGTGCAGGGATCACGCGCGTGTCGTTTAGCACCAACCGATCACCGGGTCGCAGCCAATCGGGCAGGTCGAACACATGCGCGTCCGTAACCGCATCGCCATTGGCCACCAGCAAACGTGCCGAGGATCGCGGGTTAGCAGGCCGCGTGGCAATCAGGTCTTCGGGCAGGTGGAAATCAAAATCGCTGAGTTTCATGGCCGCGCCATACAGCGCCCCCCATCCCGTTTCAACGGTCCTCTGCACTTGACCCAAAAGTTCGTTTTGGTTCTGCCGGTTTCACGGGCTGCGCGTTTGGTCCATCGGACACTGTAGGTGCAGGGGCTCTCAACAAATTGCGAAGAAACAGCGGTGCCAGACCGGACAGCGGGTTCACCGAGACTTTCGGCTGTCGCAACGGCCCCGTGAGAGTATAGTTGAACCCAATGACGCCCTCACCTTTTTTGGTAAAAACACTGCCAATCGCGTTGACCAGATAGATCGGAGAGATCGCACCCCGCAGATTCAGCATCCCGGAAACCGTGTCTATGGTGCCGTCAAACGACAGGCCCATCGACGGCCCGACGGCACTGCCGCTGAGAACCTTTACCTGAGTCGGGGTGATGCGCATGCGGCTTTCGATGGTGGCAAAATAGATGCCCTGCCCGGCCATTTCATCCAGCAAACCAACGAGGCTGATGGCGTTCAATAGCGCCGCCATAGCTGGTGCATCCTTGATGCGAGTATTTTTGATTTTCACATCGACATCGTAGTTGCCGGGCCCCGCGATCGGTTCAAGTTGCAAATCCAGGGACCCACCCCGCGCTTGTGTAATCATTCCGGCTGACCGCAAGACCGCCCCAGCGTCGCCCGAGGTTAGTGTTACCGCACTACGGCTTGCCCGAGGTGCGACCTGCCCCCGCACCAAAGCCCCTCCGTTGACGCCAGCAGTGAAGGAACCTTTGAAGCCTCCAGTTGTCTGAAAATCGCCTTTGAAACCAGTCAGCGCTATGGTTTCGGTGATTTGCAGGCGGTCCAATGTTACGTCCAACCGAGGACCAGCGCCGGAACCACCGCCACTACCGCCGCTGCCAAAGGTCGCCCGCCCCAGATTCATGACACCACCCAACACAAGAATGTCCGGCAACGCAGAGCCCCTGCTGACCAGTTCGGCCGGAACCGCCAACCAATTGCCCAAATCAAATGAGCTGAAACTCACACGGTCAAAATCTCCATCGCGAAACGAGATTGATGCGGTTGTACGCAGCCCGGCGGCGTTGAGCTTGAGTTCGTCCACGCGCAGGTTCTCTCCCAGCGTCGCCGCAACTGTCATAGTACCGGTTGTGCCCGGCCCCTTACGCCAGCCCAGTTCAGTAATGGACAACGTCACGCCTGCCAAATCAGAGGACGCCGTCAGTTTCGGTGGCGTTCCTGCACCAATGCCCAGCGCGATATCCGCAGTGCCCTGCCCTGTCAGCATCCCCTTCGGCAGTCCAGCTTTCAATTCGGTCATAAGGCGGGGGGACAGTTCTATCTGCCCCGTCAATTCGCTTCGCTGTGGTTCGGTGCCGCCGATGGGCTGCAGCCATGTAGCCCGAAGCGGAACATCTCCAAACAAACCATTGCCCGAAACAGCGACCTCAGTCTGATCGCCCACCAACTCAAGCCGAGCGGCACTGACTGAAAACCCAGGCACCAGCTTGTCACTTTGTACGTCATCAATCTCGCCAGCAAAGTGGAACTCGGCCTCTTCGAATTTAAGACCCTTTTTCAACGGCAGAGCCAACGTTCCGGTCAGGTCCACCTCACCTTCGGCCAAATCGACTGGCAGGTTTGCCTTGGTCAGCAACTCAAGCGGCGGTCGGTCGAGCAGCGACATTGCGGCTGTAACGCTACCTTTGGCGGCGATACGGGTAATCGACGGAGACACCCCTTTGATGCCGGTGTCAGGAATAATGAATGAGGTGCCCGTCGCATCAACCGCTCCACCCTTGTCAGCAACAACAACACCTTTTTCCGCCGTGGCCGTGAAACGATCGTTAATCAGACTGGCCTGCCCCTGTGCGTTCTCGAGTGGCGGCAAAGTCTTGGCAAAGCGGATCTTTGCTTTCTCGAACCCGAAGTCCAGATAGATGTCAGGTTTGTGCGCTGGCTGCAGCCGCAGGGCAAAATCCACGTCAGAAAATTGGCCCTCATACAGATTCTCGGCAACCCAAATCCGCGGCTTCGGCGCCAGACGGTCCGGCCAATAGTTCAACAACTGATCTGCATTCATATTGTCCAGATGCGCATCCACCTGTACCGCCCAACCATCTTCTTCGCCCGTCAGTTTACCCGAGCCCAGCAATCGGTAGTTGGCATCTGCAACCATGATTTGCCCTAATCGCAGCTCGAACGGGGCAAGTTTCATTTGCATGTCCAACTCGGCACGCGCCAGTTTCAGTGGTTCCGGGAAAAGGTTGGCCGGGTTGATGTTGATGCTGCTGAAGCTCAATTGTGAGGTCAGGCTTTCCAGAGTGCCGGTCTCGATACCGTCTAGAAAGGCCTTACCCTCACCCTGAAAAGATCCCCAAGCCGAAACCACCGATACTTCGTTGAAGTCCAATTCCTGACGGTTAGGGGTATAGGTGAAGTAAGTTCTGGCTGACTCGAACGGGATCGGACGTGTTTCCTGCGTCGGCTGAACCGCGCCTACGCCAAGGTTTAATGTCGCGAAGACCGGCCCCAGCGCCGAGTTGCTATCGACACTTCCACGCAACGCGCCCGAGATTGGTGCCTTGAGGACCTGCAGCCATGACAAAGCAAGACTCTGGCTGGCGATATCTTCGGCAGGCAGATCGGTGATCGCAACGCCAAAACTCGCCTGAGGAGTACCCAGGACACTGGTATAGTTTGCTTCAACAGAACTGGCATATTCGCGCCCGGTCAGAACCGAAAACCCGGTGGCCAGATGCATTTCATCGCCTGTTCGGGTGGCCGTAATGTGACCTCCGTCAAAAACCCAGGCGCGACCTAAGCGAAGGTCTTTGAAATCAATTGTGAGGGATTCCAAATCGACCGATCGAAGCCCCGATAGGATAGGTGAAAGAAACACCTCGTCCGATTGCTCAATCAGTTGCGCCAGATCAGGTGCTTCCTGTACCGGGGCGCTTCCTGACCCAACGGTCAGCGACAATGCCCCATCCAGCCCCCGGGTCAGATCGAATTGCGCATCCCGAACAGTGATACGGCGCGGGCGAATCTGTCCGCGAAGCAAACCACGCATGGATAGTCGGGTCTGCAATTCTGAAACCCGCGCGATCTGCTGTCCCGCCGCATCACTGATTGTCACATCTGTCAATTGCAGACGTGGGCGCCATTCTTCGTTGACGATAAAGCTGGCATCCCCAAAGCTGAACTTCAGGCCGCCCAGACTTTGTTCCAGTCTTTGTTCTACCTTGTGGCGCACCCATTCCGGCGCGTGTAGATTTTGGCCGAACAGAAAGAACCAGCCCGCAAAAACAAGCAGACCCAGCGACAAAACCGTCCAGCCAGAGAAATGCGCAGCTTTACGGCGACGCGAGCGGCGACGACGCGGAGGTTTCTCCGGCTGCGTCGCACTTTTTTCCTCGTGCTGCACCAATTTTCTATCCACGCCTTCCAACCCGCTTACGCCGCCCTATGATGACGGGCAGCCCTTAAAAAACTTTAGCGGAGTTTCCAATGCCCGACGTTTCAGACATCGCCCCTGATTTCACTTTGCCCCGCGACGGAGGTGGCGAGGTCACCTTGTCAGCCCTGCGCGGCGGCACCGTGGTTCTTTTTTTCTATCCTCGTGATGATACGCCGGGCTGCACCAAGGAATCCATCGGTTTCTCGGAACAACTTCAAGCCTTTGCCGATGCGGGCGCTCAAGTTTTCGGCATCTCGCGCGATAGCGTCGCTAAGCACGACAAGTTTGTCGCTAAGCACAGCCTGACCACGCCGCTGTTGTCGGATGAGGGCTCCTCGGTATGCGAGGACTACGGCGTGTGGGTGGAAAAGAACATGTACGGGCGCAAGTCGATGGGGATCGAACGTTCGACCTTTATCATCGACGCCGAAGGCAAGATCGCCCGCGTCTGGCGCAAGGTCAAAGTACCCGGCCACGTGGATGAGGTGCTGGAGGCCGTCCGCACCCTGTGATCTCTCTCGACCACGGTCGCCATCCGGTCTAAGACCCGCCTACCTGACCAAGCGGAGAAATCCAGTGTCGAAAACGCTGACCCAGATGGCGACCGAAGTTCTGACCACGGCGGACGGGCGGGAGAAAACCGCCCTGTCCAAACGTCATGCTGCGGCGTGGTTCGCCGCGCGCAACGGGTACGCGCCCGAGATTGAGATCGGCACCGCGTCGCCTCCGTTGCAACCGGCACGTCCAGACCGGCCCGAGTTGCTGTCGCCGCGCGAGGTACCGAAACGCAAACCCGGAACCGAAGCAGGTCGGATTGCCTTGCTGCACGCGGTTGCGCATATCGAGTTGAACGCAGTTGACCTGCATTGGGACATCATCGCCCGCTTTGGTCACGTGCCGATGCCGATCGGCTTCTATGACGATTGGGTCAAATGCGCCGAGGAGGAATCGCGCCATTTCGAGATGGTGTGCGATTGCCTTGAGAGTATGGGCAGCAACTATGGGGCCCTGCCCGCCCATGCCGGGATGTGGCGCGCTGCTGAAGACACTGCTGAAGACCTGATGGGACGGCTGGCCGTGGTGCCGATGGTGCTGGAGGCGCGAGGTCTGGACGTGACCCCCGGCATGATCGATATCTTTCGCAAGGCCAAGGACGAGCAGGCCATCGCCGCGCTAGAAGTCATCTACGCAGAAGAAGTCGGACATGTAGCCTATGGCTCGAAATGGTTCCATTTATATGCCAACCATTTCGTTCCAGAGGAAGCTTCGAGCACCTAAATTCTTGTAAATTATTTAAAATATTCTCATCAGGTCAGGTTCTCTCTTCAAAAGACTTGCTCCATCACTTGGGATTACAGAACAAGTATTTTTCGGATGGAACTTTCGAAATGTGCCCATGTTCAAATATGCAGCGCCTATAAAAATATAATTTTCACAATGCTTTACAAGATTTGACGTTTTGGAAACAAAAATGACCGACAGCACTCAATGCCAATTAGTTAGGTGCTCGTTGCTGACTAGATTTGACTTACAGTCACGGACGGAGACTCAGATGGTCCCAACTACTTCAGGTGTCTTCATTTCTGGACTGCCAACGGCGGTATGTTTTCCGACCACTGGGAGGCGTAATACCCGGCCATTTCAGAGTGACTGGCACCTTGGCACGCGCGCTCTCCAAATAGCTGGCGTGTGCCGAGGTGCCTTGGTCCGTCAGGACCAATCGAAATTCCATTTCAAGAGTTGTCTTTGAGCTGATTTGCCTGCTCTGCGTCAAGCTATAGCTGTCATCGTTCACCTTAAGATTTCTGACATGATTGGTAAGCCTGCTGAGGCCGCTTGGACCCGTGCCTCCTAGTTGGTTTGGCTGTCGAGGTTGTTCCCTTCGATCACTTGCAGTTGCGGGCTCTCCGGTGATTCGCAGCGCTGGTCAAAACTGGCGCCGACAATGCTTAAAAAAGCGTTAGACCGGCAAAAAAATTTTAGGGGCCTCATCGCCAAGAATAGACATTCGTAGGGCACTATCGCCTTTCTACTCTTATTTTATCCTTGGAACCAAGAACAGCCCTCTCATCTATCCATTAAGGAGCAAGAATAGTATAAGCGTCTGTTCTTGCTAAATATTTTAGACACCACCAAGCGCGAGAAAGTTGAAGATTGGCCCCCATTCGAGTATCGTTTGGAGACCATCCACTGCCTCGGAGAAACCCTTGAAGCCCATTTCAACAATAGGCCGACAACCTGTGAAAAAGACTCAAACTCGAGCTGGCGAAACCCGGTTTTCGATTTACCGTGAAGATGGCAGCATCGCTCTGTGGCCTTGGGCTTGGGTTGTCAGCGAGACACGTCAGCGGAACTACACCCCTGATACTATTTCCACTCGACTGTCTCACATCACCATTCTCGAACTTTGGGCAATTCACCGAGGTATCGACCTTTACACCATCATGCTAGATGGAGAATGCCTGAGCTTAGAGCAAGTCGCAGACTTAAACTACTTCCTGAATTTTCAAATCCAGGATTTGCGTAAGCTGGCGTGGGTTTTGCCCATGAATGAGCAAAAGTTTCTTACCAGGTGTCTGGAAGAGCGAAGCGTTCAAGCTGGCACAATAATCCAACGGCAGATTGGTATTGAAGAATACCTCCATTGGCTCGGCGAATATGGCAATCGCTTGCTTCGAAAAAAGCCAAGTCCAGGATCCGGACGGAAACTGTGCCGTCGCAAACAACTCTTGGAACCAGCGATCAAGCTAAGTGACGGCGGCTACCACACAGCGCCGGGGAGTTATGCGCATTACTTTCGAAAGGTTCGCAAAGGTATGCCACAAAGCCGCATCAAGGCATACGATCATGAGGAAGCTGCTGACCGCTTTTACCTATGGTTAGCGATATGCAATCCGTATGATGTTTGGCCTAAGAACCGAATTCGAGCACTACGAAACTACCTAATTTTATTGATGTTTGCCGAACTTGGTTTGCGCGCTGGCGAGTTGGGTCAAATGAAGACCGAAGATTATAAGAGCGAAGATGATTTGATCGAGGTCGTTCGCCGCCACAACGACCCAGAAGACCCTAGGAAACGTCAGCCAAACGCAAAGACCTTCGACCGAAAAATCAGTTTGACAGCGTCGCCGTTGCTGATCGAGACCCTCGATGAATGGATGGATGCGAGGGACGACATCGATTTTCAAAGCGGCCGAAACTCAAATTCCTTCATGTTTGTCAACTTGGCTCGTGATCCCGCTGAGTATGGCAAGCCCATGTCCAAGACCGCAATTGACGATGTATTCAGAGACGCCTCCAAAGCAGCTGGAGTTCGAAAACTGACGCCGCACCCTATGCGACACAAGAAGGCTCGAGAAATGGCCAAGCATCTAAACGAACGTGGAACCAGCGGCGAAGAAGCTCGAAGGGTCTTCACCTATCACTTTGGATGGTCGCAAAAATCTCACATGATCTCTCGCTATCTCGGAGGAGAGTCCGACATTGGCGCGGCTAAAAGTATCCGAACGATCTGGGCGGAACAGGAAGCTCGAGCCGCTGCCAAAGACACGGAATCCCTCAACATAATTGGCTCAGAAACAAGTGAGTACATTAGCCTGCTCGTTCACCGCGAAAAGTTGGCCGAAGAAGCCGCGACCAAGAAGAAAGAAAAGAAATGAACAAGCACAAACCGTGCTCTCACGGCATTCCAGCACTGCGCCCAACCAATATCCGCCGAGCTGCCAATGGTGAAACTTTCGATATTACTTCCGATTACTGGGAGGTAAGTGCAACAGGGAGCATCGCTAAATTCAATTTTGAGTGGTGTACTGAGGTTTTGTCGCCGTTGATGAAAAACGCGCTCAAGGAGGTAGTAGCTTACCGGCTTGAGTCCAATCTTGCATCGACGATTAGTGGAGAGTTAACAGCCTTCAAACGGCCGTGCCTCTGGATTCAAGCGCAAGCAAACAGTCCAGTTGCCAATATCAGTTTAGAAGATGTGTTGGCGTATCGTTTGGACGGCGGAACTAAAAACGATTATTCGATGAGGAACCTTGTTGCCACGTGGCTCGATCTTGGGTTCACAGGCATAAAAAAGGAAGCGGCTGATTTTATTAATAAAATCCCTCCGCAGAGTAATGAGAAAACTCACATTCTAACTCTTGATCCGGTATCCGGACCATATCTGGATGGCGAAATCGCAATTGTGGATCGCGAACTGCAAGTCGCGTACGAAACGGGTGAAATCAACAATGCTCAGTATGTGTTGGTTCAGATGTTTCGACTTTATGGGCAGCGATCAAGCATGGTGGCGAACCTGAAACTCAGGGACGTTAAGACCCCGAAACACCATGGAGAGGAAACCTCGGTTAGATTTGAAATCCTGAAACAGAAAGGGAGCCAAGCCCAAAGGTTTGGCCCAAAGCGCCCTGCACCGATGCTGTTTACGCACGCATTAGAAGCTTATTTGGACGAATTGACAGGGGAAACTGCTGCTTCTGAGTGGGATGAAGATCAACCGTTATTTAGGGCAAAGACTGATGTCTTTTTGACCAGGAGACATGCAAACGACATACGACGGTCCACGAAGGTTAGAGGTCAAATTGCGGTGGGGTACAAAGCCCACATGACAGCCGAAAGAGCTAGAGCACGGTATCAAACTATCCTAGCCAGTTTGCGCATTATAAGCCCTCGCACGGGCGAGCCAATGGTGTTTAACCAGTTGAGGGAAAGGCACACAATCGCGACAATTATGGCGATGCGAGGATGTACGGCGGAAGAAATCGCGGCATGGCTACATCATACAAGCCCTGGAAGCTGCGAAGCCTACATCGAACTAGCCTCGCGGCATCATCAGCTCATGAGTAGTCTCCTTGACGGTAAGATGGTGCACGTCGCCGGTAGGTTCTTGGGCCAAGTGATCGAAGATAACCCTGATGACTTCGAGGTCGGTTCGGTTATCACAGCGACCGAAGCTGACGGCGCTCCTGATCTGGGTACATGCGCTTCTGGAGGTTGCAGCGCGTTGGATAGCCTCGCGGCGCCATATGCATGCTTTCTCTGCCGCCATTTCAATCTCTCAATTGAATCCGAGCTTGACCCGTTACTGCGCCTTCTAGCTGGCAGAAAGGCAGAAGCTAAAATGCATGGCGATGACGAATATTCTCGAGAACTTAATCGGCACATTGCTGCGATCTTCGCTGCTAAAAAATCGCAGCATCAGGCGCGCAAAGAAAGGGAGAGCACCGCATGACTTTTCATTTCAAGTCGAAACAACAGATTTCAGTTGAAGAATACATCGCAAAGGCCAAGAAACTGTCGATCCTTGACCCCCGTGTCGAGGGACATGTCGTTTGGGACAGTGCCACTTGGGACATCACTGCTTTTGTAAAACGGACAAGGAATTCCAAAGGAGAAACGATTGGTTTCCATCATGCGGATCGATTGCGGTCCCGCGCGAATGATCCCGAGTTCGCAATGAACTTGCCATTTGGTGACTTTGCAAAGGCATACTTCGCCTTTCAACTCAATGAAAACGCCACAAAAACAGGAAAATTTAGAAAATCCAATGTCTTTGGCCACAAAGTGAAGTTCTGCCGCATCTTAGACCGCGTTCTCGAAAGCCGAGGACTTCCCGGCCGCCTAGACCTTATAGCAAAGTCAGACCTGAACAAAGTCGTCGAGATAGCGAGTAAATCGCATAAGCGTAAGGCTGCGGAGACCATGCGATCTATTGCGAGAGTGTTGGAGGACGCGGGCATCGCGCATGACTTAAAGAGCTGGTGGCATCCAGAACTCCAGGACAAACGCTTTCGGAGCAGAGTGAATGAGGACTTTCTCCGAAAAAACTTGACCGAGGAGGAAGTGTCATGCTTGGGAGAAGCCTTTCACCGGGCAAAAACGCCGCGAGATCAAGTCGCTATGGGCATTGTCGCACTTTTGATGTGTGCCCCCTCTCGAAAAGAGGAAGTCTTCATTCTACCAGCCAAGGTTCAGGCTTTGGATAACCCGGGCGAAGGTTACGTCAACCCAGATGTGCCCTTCAACGAAGATTGTCGTTTCAAGGCTGGCCTCAGGTGGTGGCCAGTAAAAGGCGGCAAGCCTATGATAAAGTTTGTTCCGAAAGAAATGGTTCCGGTTGCTAAGTTGGCACTCGAAAGGATTTGTGAACATACTGAGAAAGCGCGCAAGTTAGCAAAGTGGATGATGGAGAACCATGGTAGGGTTTTTGTACCTGAGAATCTTCAACATGTTCGGGCCACCGGCGAAATCACACGTTCAGAGCTAGAAGAATTTCTTGGTGTCGATGGAAATTTTTGGCTTCAGTCCAGGCGCATCCTAGCAGCCAAGTATAGGACCGGCGAAAACGGAAAACCCATAGCTGTGTACGACTTCGCTCAGGTTGAAGAGAAGTGTTTGGCCGAAGCACCCGACGGTTTGCCAGTACTCAGCGAATTGTCTTCTGTAGAATACTCCGAGGCGCTGTGCGTCTGTTTGAAAAACCAATTTGCTTACAATGCTGAAGCACGGCCTTACATGATAGAAGCGTTAAGTAGTGATGTGGTCGACCTCGTCCTATCAGGCAGGCCAGAAAGATCTAAAAAGAGTGGCCAAACTCAACCTGCGGTTCCCTCCATTTTCGAGCGTTTCGATATCCGGTTAAAGAACGGTAAGTACCCCAAAATCACTACACACCAAATGCGCCATTACCTAAACACAATGGCTCAACGCGCCAACGTTCCCCAATCGCACATAGCCTACTGGAGTGGGCGTGCGAATGTAATGCAAAACCGAAATTACGACCACACAGACAAACTTTATCAAGTCGAACAAATAAAGCGCGGTGGCAAGGATGAGAACCTACCGGCAATCAGGGTCGTGGACGACTCGGATGTCGAAAATGCGGCCTACGAAACTGCAAACCTGAAGATGCATCTTCTTTCGACTTTTTTCGGATATTGCAATCGTCGCTTCAATCAAGAGCCGTGCGACCGAGCTGGTGCCTGTAGAACATGCACTAGGCTGGTATGCCTAGGCGGTTCCAAAAGAGCCGCTGATCAGCTCCTTAGAGATGCGGAAAGAGATCAGAAATCTCTTGAGACCCTGCGTGCTCGCCAGGCTAAAGGAATGCGGGTCAATGAAAAAACCATAGAAGCTATCGAACATAGTCACGCTCGTAGCCAGGCTCTCGCTGAGGCCGTTATGGATCCGGCAAACGAAGGGACTCTGATCCGCAATACCGACCTCGGCCCATTGATCGAGTTCAGCCACGCTGAACGGATCATCGACAAAAAGCTGGCAGAGCTTGAAACCTCTCGAACCACGAGGAATTTGACGTGAAGCTTACGGCCGAAAAAGTGGATAAAATTTTGGTCCTGATTAGTCAAATGAGGGGCGAAATCACCCAATCCAAAATACATGTCAAAGTTGAATCCAAAGTTGTCAATATCTCACTTAAGCAGTTGTTCAAACACCCTCTCATCCATGCGGCCTACCTAGACAAAGCGGCAGCCTTCTCGCGCAAAAAAGAGACAGATAAAGGTAAGAAGACCCGAAAGGCACCAAAAAACGCCGCTGCAATAATGGAAGAACAGCAGAAAAAGATCGCTCGACTCGAAGAGAAATTAGACGTGATCTTGTCAAACGCGGTGGCACAAGGGGTTGATCCTCGCTTGATGAAGCAACCGCTTAACGTCTCTAGACTTGGGAATACCTACCCAGAGGGACGCAGAAAATGAGTCGCAGCATGGCCGATGCTGCGCGATGCCCCAAAGACTGCAATGCGCAGAATGCTGACTTTGCAAATTTACGAGAACGGCTCAAATGAAATTGCCTTTAACCAAGCAGCAACAAGTTGGGGGTGTCGTCTGGCAAACTTACCGTTCGCAATATCCCAACAGAATCTCTGAGCGGAACCCGAAATTGCTTTAAGGTTGCGTAAACAACGTTGGTTCCTCACTTTGAGAAAACGTAATCCATAGCAAGATTGAAAGAGAATTAAATGAAACGCCTGTTTCCATCTCTGCCGGAGAACGCGACACTTGGAAGTGTCTATCAAGCCTTTCCAGACAAGCTTTCTCCGCTGTGCGCGTACGAAAGTCTTGTGATGAGGGGCGAGAGCGATCTCTCGGTTGCTGAACGTGAACTAATCGCAGCTTATGTCTCTGGCTTGAATGCTTGTGCGTATTGCCATGGGGCGCACATCGTTTTCGCCAAAGCCTACGGTATTGAAGTCGAGACAATCGAGGCACTGATGGAAAACCGCGATACGGCTCCCGTCGAGGATCGTCTCAAACCGTTGCTGGCATACATCGAAAAGCTTACTGTCTCTCCATCCCGAATGACGGAAGCAGACGCCAAAGCGGTCTATGCGGCAGGCTGGTCGGAGAGTGCGTTGTTCGATGCTATCCAGGTCTGTGGTGTCTTTAATCTCGTGAACCGTTTCATAGAAGGAACCGGTGTTCAAAGCCCTGGCAACGACCCAAGACAAGCAGACGAAGCCACTTTGGATCGATACCGCAGCGACACTTTCTATACCGATTTTGGACGAGAGAACGGCCTCGACATCCCCTGAATTGATGTTGTTCTTACGTTCGAACGACGACAAAAAGCTGGTCCGATAAAACGGCAGATGCGTCCTTCGCTCTCGAGGTTATATCATTCGTCGGATCAAGTCGGCGCATTCATTTGATGTTGGTGGATCCATGCTCAAGACTCAACGATCCATCCTGCTTTTCGTAGATAACCCATTTTCTGATAAGGTTTGGAGACCTGTGGGCTTTGTAAGGGTGGAGAGTTGCTTAAGTTTGACGCTGAAACAACGAGATTACTAGAAACCGCCTATCAGGGAGCTGAATTGACGCGGCGACGACAAGCGTCATTTGATGCGCTGCGCCCTGCTCTCGGTGAAACTATTTTGGACATCGGTTGTGGCAACGGGATGTTAACAGCGGAGTTGGCCCGCGCAGTTGGCTCGGATGGCTATGTCATCGGGATCGATCCAAGCGAGGATATGACAGCAGCCGCAAGAGAACGATGCCGTGACTATGCAAACGTGGAGTTTCGTGCTGGTGCCGCGAATAGCTTGCCCATTGAGGATGAGAGTGTTGACAAGGCCGTCTCGGTACAGGTCTTTGAGTACATCGAAGACGTAGACGGTGCGTTGGCTGACACACTGCGGTGCGTCAAACCCGGCGGGCGGCTTGTAATCAGCGATCTGCACTTTGGCAGCTTGATTTGGTTCAGCGATGAGCCTAGCAGAATGCAAAAGATGCTGACGTCCTGGAACCAGCATTTTGTGAGTGGTTCCGTCCCAGAAAGACTGCCCGCGCTGATAAAGGCTCGCGGCAACCATGTGGAAGATGTCTTGTCGTTCACAATGACAGATCACCAGTTGAAGCCTGATGGCCTCGCAATCATGATGATGCACCTCATGAAGCAATACGCTGTCGCAAATGACCATGTTGATCCCGCAGTTGCGCAATCGTGGTTTGATGAGCAGCTCAGCCTTGCAAGGACTGGACGCTTCTTCTTTTCGATGACCCAATTTATCGTCGTGGTGCGCAAAAAGGGGTGATTGAGCGAAGTAAATCGGCCTAGGTTCTCTCGCGGGCTTCATGAAAGTCGCTATTCAAGAGACCCCCATTGGTGTCACAGTCGCCCCAACAGGTGCTGCGAGTCTTTTGTCCATACTTAATTGTCGTCAGAACCTGCCTGGATACAGATTCATCATGTTCTGTACGTCAAGCTCACTCGAAAACGCATCGGGATTACTCCAGATCACGTCATTAATATAGTCGCGTTCCGCGTGAAGATCGTTGGCTGTAGGCCTCGGCTTCCGGGTTTCGGGAAAGGCTCTTTCGGTCCAACTGAATAGTCCACCAAATACGGTCCAGATGCTGGGTGACATTGTATGAGAAGCCATCTCGTGGTCCTTTCCGAGTTACTTGCGCTGTCGCAACAACGGTAACTGTTCACTCGTTTTTCTGGTATCCGGCACAAAATTGTGCTGTTCTACAAAAATGAAGAGCGGGTTCCGAAATTGGTCGGATATTCGTGTGTTCCTCTCTGTCTTCAGAGAAGGGTCGACGCTTGCGGCCTCCAGAAAGCTAAAGGTCTCCCAACCGACGGTTGCACGACGCATTGATGTTCTCGAAAGAGAAACAGGCTTGACGCTTTTTGAGCGCGGTACGCACGGGTTCAAACCGACCCCAGAAGCCCTTCGCCTCGTTCCCCTCGCCGAAGCAATCGAGACTTCAGTCCTTGAATTTGCCGATTGCGCGAAAGAAATGACGTCGACACAACCCATCCGTATCACCGCTTACTCAGCAAACTTCTCTGCACGCATGATTGAAATCGTAAACGAGTTTTCGGCCGACAATCAGGATGTCGCATTCGAGTTTTTGTCCAGCGTTCGGGCGCTGGACCTGATGGCGGGCGAGGCCGACATTGCTTTGCGCCTTGCAAGAACCGATCCCGATCCTGACCTGATCTGCCGGAAGATCAGCACGGCCCGCTGGTCTTTGTTCGGCAGCAGAAATTACGCGGACAAATTTGGCTTACCGGGGTCAACTAATGATCTGGCCGGGCATCAGTTTGTTACCTTTCAGCGGGACGATGTACCAAATGTATTCCACGAATGGTTGACCAATCACGTGGAGCCGGACCAGATCGTCATGTCTTTCACTGAACTGGAGCTAATGCATGCGGCGATCAGGTCAGGGCAAGGTCTTGGGATCAGCAATGTCAAGCTGGTTGAAACAGACATGTCTTTTATCCGATGTTTCGACGAAATCCCTGAACTTGCGGTGCCGCACCTAATGCTCATTTCGCCGGAAGCCTATCGTCGGCCAGAGGTTAGAGCCTTCGTTAAGTTCTTCGCACCTCGCTATGCGGCAATCTACAAGTAGTTATTTAGGCAAAAAGGATTGAGAACACGCGAACAAGCTAGTTTGCATGTGCGCCAAGACCGCAATTGCGAATAGAAGCCTTATGCGACGAGCCCCAGGATACTCTTGGAGAAGACAATGGGAGGTCAAATTGATCGGCGCGCCCAAGTCGCTGCAAACTGCCTTAACTCCGATATGCCATCACGTGGTGCATGATCAGATTAAGAACTTCAACATCGTTCTGGTTAAATGTCTGGTATCGGAATTTGACCGTTCCCCGGTCGGGCTTCGAACGTGATGGTGTAATTGCCTCAACCGTGACGCGCACGCTGATCGTGTCACCGGAATACACAGGAGCCAGCCACCGCACCTCGTCCATACCATGTCCACCCAGATTGGTGCCGGTAAGTACACCAGTGTCGCGGAACAACCTGAAAGTAAGCGCTATTGTCTGAAATCCACTGGCTATGAGACCGCCGAAAATCGACTCTGCGGCAGCCACTTTGTTAACGTGGAAGGGCTGCGGGTCATGAACCAGTGCGAAGTCAATAATCGCTCCCTCGGTCAGCGTAACGCCTCCGGTTTCGAAGGTTTCGCCAACCGACAAATCGTCGATGTATTTTCCACTAGCCATGGCAAAAGTATAGTTTGATGCAGACTCAACCGTCAACGCGGAGCCAGGCTCGGCCGCCACTAATGCCGCATTGTCTTTCGACCATGGCAAAGATCGTAATGGAGAACTAAGTCAGTGGTCGTTGACCTATGCCGCGGCGACAAATAGGTGCGCTTCTTGCGGTACGTGCAATACGCCTTCTTTGTCATATCTAGACAAGGCGTCTGCAACCTCTTCCACGACCTTGTTGGTGACGTCAGCACCTGCATCCCTAAGATCGGTTTCGATTGGCAGCGCCATGATTTGCGCGCGAAGATCAATAAATCTTCGCTCAAGTACCAATGGCTCGTGACGAGCTATCTTGAAGCCTGCATCGACCAACAAGTTCGAAATAAGGTCCCCATCTCGAAACGAAAAAGGCGCTCTGGCTTTTACTGCGGCATCTGTTCCAACATGCCGTTCGAGAGCTTTTGCAAGCGCTCCATTGAAGGGCGACACTGCGCGCCAACATGTCAAAAATAGCTGACCGTCATTGCGTAAGATCCTATGAACTTCCTGCAAAGCGGCGGATTTGTCGGGGAAGAACTGAAGCCCCTGTTGTATGAAGGCATAGTCAAACGTAGCATTTTCGAAAGGTAACTCGGTTACATCTGCTGCATACCACTCGAGCACATGACGACAATCTGGCTGATTGGACTGCGCGACCTCAATCATGGTTTCGTTCAGATCTACGCCAACCACCCGCCCTTCGCCCGTCAGTTTCCTTGCAATCTCTCGCGTCAAAGCCCCGGTGCCGCATGCAATGTCGATGACACAAGTCCCGCTTCGAAGCTGAACCTTCTCCATGGTTGCTTCAGCCAATGGGCCGAACATCGCAGGCACACTATGGTTGTTGTACTTCTGCGCAGCTTCTTTGGTCAGCCGAAAATTGTCCGTCATCAAAAAATCCTCCTAGCAACGCGTCAAAAACGGACCACCCTCAGTGACCCGAAATCGTAGTCTCACGATGTTTCAACCGGCAGGCTCTCATCGGCGCTCCACTCAGCCCATGAACCATCATACAGGCGGGACTTTTCAAACCCCATTTGGCGCAGCGCAAGGAGCCCACAAGAAGCAGCTATGCCACGGCCGCAATAGGCGATGACCTCATCGTCAGTTTGAATTCCCTTGTCCTGATAGTGCTTGAGGAGCTTGGAATGATCCGCCAACTTGAATGACCCACGTTCCTTTAGTTTAGCTGCACGTTCGGATATGGGTGTGTGTGCCAAGTCCGGATCGATGTTCGATATCGCCGGTATGTTGACCGCACTGGGGATATGTCCCGAGCGACCTCCCCATGTGTGAACTCCGTCGCCTCGGAAGAGGTCGTTTGGTAGAAAGTCCACAATTCTGACCTCGGGCTTACCCATCGCATCCAAGACATCAGCTTTGCAGGCAATCCAATTGCTCTGCACTGTTGGTTCAAAGTCACCATGCTCAACGGTTGGATCGCCAGTTTCAGTGGGTCGACCTTCGAGTTTCCATTGCTGCAAGCCGCCGTCCAAGACCTGCACGTTTTTATGGCCATAGTGCGAAAGTGCCCACCAAAGACGCGCAGACGCCAACGGAAGCCCGGAGTCATCGTAGACCAAGACATGACTGTCGTTGGAAACACCCAACTCGCGCATCCTTTTCCCAAAATCCTCTGGCCCGAGCATCATGTCGGGAGTGTTCTGAGTGCTGTCTGCAAGCTCTGTCGACATGCCAACATACACGGCGCCAGGAATGTGCTCGGCTTGGAACTCGCTCCTATCGTCATAGGCCACGCCCTTGCCGTTTTCCTCCCTAAACTTCCAGCGCACATCAATGATGCGTAGTTTCGGGTTAGTCAGGTTATCTGCCAACCAAGCCGTATCAATGAGCGGGCGAGTTTGGGTTGTCATACCTAAGTTCTCCTCTAACCGGACGCGGGTCGAGCCGTATGGAATAATCCCCAAAATTGCTTTCGGAGTCCAATTTTGGAAAATCGGGATTTGATATAGCAAATATGGTTTAAACGGCATGTTGATGATTTAATGAGACTTCTGAAAGAAACGGATGCTGAAATCATGGCGCCTCGGAACGTCGATTTCCTTTGACTCGTTTATGGGTAGGCATGCTCATATAGCTCACTGACGGACAGGTTTGGTACAGATAGTGGAAGGTTTGGATGCTTGAAGATCGGTACGGAAGCCCGCTAACGACCACATCACAAACTGCGCGAGACGCCTACGTTGAAGGCATCGACCGATTTCTGGGTGCTTTTGATGATGTTGAAGAAGCTTACCGTTCTGCAATGCAGGCAGATGATAGCTTTGCCATGCCCCATGTTGGGCTTGCGCGCTACCTTGTTACTGTCGGGCGTGCACAAGATGCAAAGCGTGAAATAGCCGTCGCAAAGGAACTGTCGCATGGCGTCAGCCCGCGCGAAGCCGCCCAGATCGACATTATCAGCGATCTCATTGAGGGGCGTGCACCGCAGGCCTACAGGCGCATCCGAGATCACGTCACAGACCATCCGCGAGATATTTTGCTTGCTCAGACATGTACCAGCGTATTTGGCTTAATAGGGTTTTCAGGTCAGGCTGGACGCGAGGCGGAGCAGCTTGCGTACACAACCCTGTTGAAGCCACACTATGGCGACGACTGGTGGTTTCTCTGCCAGCATGCATTTGCCCAGATGGAGGCCGGACAGATCGGCCCGGCCGCGGAAAACATCGAGCGCGCGCTTGAGTTGAAGCCAGACAGCGCACACAGTGCACATGTCAGGGCCCATCTCTACTATGAGAACGGGGAGACGGACGCTGGCTACGCTTATCTGCGCGAATTCTGGCAAGACTATCCCTTCACAGCGTATCTGCACTGCCATCTCAGCTGGCACGTCGCTCTGTGGGCGCTTGAGAGCGGCGATGTGGCAGGTATGTGGAAGCTGTTCGATGATTATGTTTCCCCCGACCGACCTCCTGCGCCACCACTGAACGTTCTGACTGATAGTGTGGCAATTGTTCACCGCGCCTTTTTGACTGGCGAGCAAATTCCTCAGGAGCGTTGGCAACAACTCAGCGACTATGCTGTTCAGTTCTTTCCTTCACCTGGCTTGGCTTTTGCGGATGTTCACGCTGCTCTTGCGCATGCGATGGCTGGAAACAGAGAGCGTCTGGAAACAACCATTGACGGCGCAAAGGGACCCGCGGGCCCCACCGTTGCTTCGGTCGCAGGCGCATTCCGTGCGTTGGCGGATGGAAATGCGGATGAAGCGATTGAGAAATTCGTCAGGGTCATGTCTGAGCACGAACGCCTTGGTGGTAGCCGGGCGCAACGCGACATTATTGAGTTTTCATTGGCCCATGCTCTGGCAATTTCAGGACAATCGAATGAAGCTCGACGCATTCTCAACATGCATCGACCGCATACCTCTCACGACCATGCAGTTGCCACGCTAGAAGGATAGGGTGCCCGCATTTTTGACGCCCGCAATGAGCGCAAATTACACGTTTTCAACGCCACTTAGAACGGAGGCTGTCGCACGACGTTACCAAGCCCCAAAAGTGATAGTTGGCGGAAAAGACCAATCTGACTGCTAACATCAGCTTTCTCAAAAGCCCGTCTTAGGATTGTGCGAGCGGTGTTTGTGGTCTTGTCGGTGGGCTACTGTGGAGGGATTGGACGGCGCGTCACTCACGCGGCCAACAAGCTGATCAGTCGCCCAGAAGAGTGCTTCGATCTAATGGAACTCAAATAAGACGGGTCTATGCCTTGGATCGGCTTTGATGTCGCTAGTATCGAGAAACAACCCATTGTGGTAATCTCCTACCTTTAATTTGGGGGTTATTGTGATGGAATACTATGATCTCGGTAGCTACAGCCGAAAGATCACAACCTCGTCGGACGAAGCCCAGCTTTGGTTTGATCGTGGTTTGGCTTGGACTTACGCGTACAACCACGAAGAAGCGATTGTTTGCTTTCAGAATGCCGTGGCTGCGGATCCAAATTGCGCAATGGCGCACTGGGGCA